>JBLMXE010000104.1:0-14490 GCA_050257615.1 Chlamydiota bacterium
GACGCAATACGGCACCTTTTGATCGGCAAGCGAGGAATCTCATGACTCGGCCAAATCACAAACGAAACAGGCGGAGATGGGTGGCCAAGGTGAAGACCGATTCCACTCACCCGCCGGCAGGATTGTTCACCCGCAGCGCCTCCACCATCGGCAAAACTCTGGCTTCAAAGCGGGTCTCGCCCAAAGGGCCCGGCTCCGGCATGCGCATGTTGACCTACTTCATCAACCGCGCCGGGCGCGGCTTGAGCCCGGAACGCCGGGCGGAACTGGAGAAAGCGAAGGCCCTGCTGGCAGAGCGCGTACAACGCGAGCGGCAGGCCAGAAGTCGCAACTCCGTCTGAAAGAAGTGGCAAACACGGCACTGGTGGAATTAACATTTCCTTAACAATAAAGTTTCACTGCGGGGAGTTAGCATCGTAAGGATGCTACAAGAACCCTTTACCATTGAAGATTTCGTTAGAAACGAACGGCGAATTCTTTGCCTGAAGGGCCCTCTCACCATTTCCAACCTTTTTGACTTTCAGGCCAGAGTTCGCTCCAACAATTTGTCTGCGCTTATTCTTGACCTGAGTGGCGTACCTTATATGGACTCGGCGGGAATCGGAGCTTTGGTTGCCGCTTACGTCAGCTATCAAAAAAACGGCCGCAGCTTGGCATTGGTGGGTGTTGGTGAGCGCCTGCACAATGCCTTAAAAATCACGCAAGTGGAATCCCTCTTCCAACTTTTCGATTCCCTGCCGGCCGCGGAGGCAGCCGCTCGCACAACCTAGTTCAAAGAGAAACGGACTGAATTGTGACGGGAAGAATTTAGGTGTTCCCGTGACCCCTGCGAGGATGCAAGACCGGCGCCTGACACAAAAAAGCCGCAACCGAAGTTGCGGCTTGCAATCACCGGGAGCTGAATCGAACTAATCTATGTCGAACTGCTCCTGGTGCAGCGTGGGATCGGTCTTCACGATCACGCTGCGCCCGGTCACCTCTTCCAGTTCGGTCAGCCAGCGCCCGTTGCTGACCTTCAGCGCCTTGCCCACTTCCGGATTGACGCGCAGCATCACGTCCGCCCGTTCCAGTTGCTTGGCGATCTTGCGCATCTCGGTGTAAATCTCGTTGCACACTGTGCTCACCGACTTTACGAAACCAGTGCCGGTGCAGTAGGGACAGGGCGAGCCCAGGGTGCGTTCCATGGACTGCTTCACCCGCTTGCGAGTGATGGCCACCAACCCGAAGTCGTTGAACTGCAGCACCTTGGAGGGGGCGCGATCAGAGCGCAAGGCCTCTTCCAGCGCCTGCATTACTTTCTGGCGGTTGCGGCGCTCATCCATGTCAATGAAGTCAATCACGATGATGCCACCAAGGTCGCGCAGGCGAATCTGGCGCACGATCTCCTTGATGGCGTCCACGTTCGTCTTGACGATGGTGTCTTCCAGGCGCGTGGTCTTGCCCACGTATTTGCCGGTGTTGATGTCAATGGCCACCAGCGCTTCCGTCTGGTTGATCACGATGTAGCCGCCGCTCTTCAGCCACACCTTGGACTTGAGCGCCTTGTTGATCTCATCCTGCAGGTTGAACTGCTCGAAGAGCGGCGTGCTCTTGGTGTAGAGCTTGACCCGCTTGGCCAGCGCCGGCTGGAAGCGGCCCACGAAGCGCACGATGCGCTCATACTCCTGGTCGTTATCCACCCAGATCTGGGAGAAGTCCTGCGTCACCTGGTCGCGCAGAATGCGTTCCACCAAATTGAGGTCGTGGTAGATGAGCGCCGGCGACTTGCTGTTCTCGGCGCGGTGCTTGATTTCGTGCCACAGGTTCTTGAGAAAGCGGATATCAGCCCGCAGTTCATTCTCGTCGGCGGCTGCGGCGGCGGTGCGCACAATGAAGCCGCCATGGCCGTTCTCCCGCTCGCTGAGCACAATCCGCTTCAGCCGCTGCCGCTCCTCTTCGGAAGCAATTTTGCGTGACACGCCGATGTGGTTAACCGTCGGCATGTACACCAGGAAACGGCCGGGCAAGGCAATATGGCTGGTGATGCGCGCGCCCTTCTTGCCGATAGGCTCCTTGGCAATTTGCACCAGGATTTCCTGGCCTTCCTTGAGCAGCTCGGTGATGGGGGGCAGAGCGCGCTGCGGCTCGCGGCGGCGGAAGCGGCGGCCCATGCGGCGGCCCCGGCGCTCGCCCCAGGCCGGGCGCCCGGCTCGCTGCTGATAGCCGGCTGTCCCGGCGGAGGCCCGGACCTCGGCCTGCGCTTCCATCTCGCCCTCATGCTGCGGCTCAGCCAGCATCTCGGTTTCGCTGCTTTCGGCATGCCCGGCTTCCGCCTCCTCAAACTCCTCGGCAAAGGCGGCCCGCTCCGCGTCCGTCTCCTCCACCGCCTCGGTCAGTTCCACTCCGTTGCCAATGTGATTATGCTCGGAACGATCAGTCAGGTCGCGGACCTCGTGAATCTCCTCTTCCAGTTCCTCGAAATCGGTTTCTTCCAGCTCCTCGGCGAAGGAGGGCATGTCGCTTTCCTCGTCTTCGATCTCCTCCTCCTCCACGGTGTGGGCGTGCAATTCCGGCTCATGCGGTTCGAGGACGGGCTGTGAGTCCTCGCTCCCCTGCTCCTGCAGGTGGGCCTGCAACTCCTCCTCTTCTTCGTGCCGCTCCTCCTCGCGATCTGCCGCTTCGCCCCCAAACACGGCGGCCACGTTCATCTGCTCAAAACGTCTCTCCTCCCGCTCCTCACGTTCCTCCTGCTCCTGGTGTTCCGTCTCGAAATGCGGATGCTCGTGCTCGGCGGTGGTGCTCTCGTAGGCCGGAGCCGCTTCCGCGTGCGGCTCGGGTGGCGCCGGACGAACCCGGTTCTGGTACTTGGAGATAGACTCGCCGGGCAGGATGATGGGCTCATAAGCCGGCTCCCGGCTTTCCCGGGGCTCGCGAACCTCGCGGACGGGTTCTGCCGGTGCGGGGGGGTGGGATTCCGGCCCGCGGGCGAATTTGGATTCCGGCAGGCTGCGGCCGCGGCGTCCACGACGCCGGCGCCGGTTGCGCCAGCCCCGGCCACCCTGCTCATTATCGCGCGCTGTGGCGGACTGCGCCTGCTCCGCAGACGCCTCCTCAGCCACCTCTGGCTGTCCCTCCGGCTCGGGTAACGGCTCCAACGGCGGTTCCGCTACGGTTTGTGCTTGGGCGGGCGGGGCCGCTTCGAACTGCTGCCGGGGTACCGTGATTTCCTGGAATTCCCCTTCTTCATCCTGCAATTCGAAGAAATCGGAGACGTAAAGAAAAGCGTCCCTTTCCAGGCCGATATCCACGAAGGCCGACTGCATGCCGGGAAGGACGCGGGTAACCCGCCCTTTGTAGATGGAACCGGCTAAAGTGTATTCATTTTCGCGCTCGAAATAGACTTCGGCAAGCTGGTCATCCTCTACGATTCCCACCTTGGTTTCATGCGGGGTGGTAGAGACGAATAGTTCTTTTGTCATGCTGACTCCGGATGTTTCCGGCAGCTAGACAGAGACAGAGCAGGAAGGATTGGCGATATAGGCAGCTAGAAGCAGAGGACAACAAGGCCCGGGAGCAACACCCGCGCACTGCAGTCTTGTCTTGAGCTCAGAAATTTTTGCACCTATAGCACACGCTGACGCCGGGTTTGTGACCGCTCTCTCCGACTGGCCCGGAGGCCAGCAACTGCCAGGGAGGGGGCCGTTACCCGCCCGACGCTTTCCGCTGCAATCCTCTCCGGCCTCTGTTGCCGCCGGCAAAGTGCCCTTTTAACGCGAGGGCGCTCGTAATATGGCAAATCTTGAAACCTGCCACGCCCCACGGCGTGGCCCTAAACCTCTCCTACCAATGCACTCTAATTTACGAACCGGCGCATGCGAATATTCATCACGATACCCAGCGCCAGAAACGTAAACAATACCGACGATCCGCCGTAGCTCATCAGCGGCAGAGGTATGCCGGTGACCGGCATAAAGCCGACCACCATTCCTATGTTGATGAGAATGTGGAAGGTTAACACTGCCACCACACCCATCACCACGAACGTGCCGGCGCGGTCGGGCGCCGTTTGCGCGTTCTGGATCAAACGCATCAACACCATGAAGTATAACAGCAGTACGCCCATGGCGCCCACAAAACCATGCTCCTCGGCAAAGGCGGCAAAGATGAAGTCCGTCTGGGGGACGGGTAGGAACATGCCGTGCGTCTGGGTGCCCTTGGCGAACCCCCGGCCCCAAATGCCCCCGGCCCCTACGGCTATCTTGGACTGAATGACCTGGTATCCGGAACCCTGGCGGTCGGCCTCGGGCTCCATGAAGCTGGTTAACCGGTCACGCTGGTAGGGCTTCAGAACGTGCCAGGCAGCGGGCATGGCCATGGCCGCCGCCAGAACGATGATGGCCGCGTGTTTGGCCCGCAGGCCGCCCAGATAGATGCCCATCAGGGCGATCGGCATGTAAGTAAGCGCTGTACCCAGGTCAGGCTGGGCCAGCACCATGAGCATGGGCACCCCCACCAGCAGACCCGCCTTGATTAAGTCACTGAAGGATAAGTCCCTCTGCGCGCGATCGGCAAAATACTTGGCCACCGCCAGGATAAGGATGAGCTTGACCCATTCCGATGGTTGAAAATGTTGGCCGCCTGGGAACCTGATCCAGCGTCGCGCCCCCAAGTACTTCTGCCCGAAGACCATCACGGCCAGAAGGGATCCGATGGATACCAGGTACATCCAGTGCACGTTGTCGAGAAGCAGTTGGTAGTCGAGCAGGCTGACCATGAACATGGCAAAAATGCCCGCCGCGATCCAGTACATCTGCTTAATATGTACGCCCGCGAACTTGCTGTGATAGGTGGCGCTGTAGATTTCCAGCACTCCCAGGGCGCAAATGAGGAGTACGAAGGCCAGCAGCAGCCAGTCAAAGTCGCGGTATGAGACGTTGCGTGCCAAAGGCAGTTCTCAGTTCTCAGTTCTCGGTTGCCAGTTCCCGCTCCCGCGTTGAAACTTGAAACTTGAAGCTCGAAACCTTGCCGGTTTCAGAGCGGTACGCGGTCTCTCCAGGTAGAATCGCCCGCCCTGGATGTCGCTGGCATCGTCGCCGTGGGGGGCATTCCACACCGCGGCAACTTCCACCGGCCGGGAGCGGCCAATGCCCGCCACCTTCACCGGAAGGCGCCGCTGCTTATCCACATAAGCCTTCACCACCTGGGCGGCAATGCGGCCGGCAAACTGACCGTGCTCCCCGCCTTCGAACAGCACCGCCACAACCAGGCTGGGATTGCGCCGCGGGGTGACACCTACAAACCAGGCGTTGTCCTTCATGGAATGGGCATGGCCCAGGCGCTGCGCCAGCGCATTGCTCATGGTCTGCGCGCTGCCCGTCTTGCCGGCAAAATCAATTCCCTCCAGGTGCGCACTGTTAGCCGTGCCCATGGGAGTGGGCACATTAGCCATGGCATCGGTGATGATCTCCCAATTGCTAGGGTCAATGGGCACGCGGGTTTGCTGGGTGTAGTCCATGATCTGGCGGTAATAAGCTGGAAGCTGGCTGGGAAACGCCACGTGCGGCCGGACCACCACACCATCGCTGGCAATGGCGCCAATGGCCCGCGCCAACTGGATGGGCGTGACCGCCACCGCGCCCTGCCCAATGCCCACCGAGATGGTCTCGCCGGGAAACCATTTCTGGTGGAAGTTCTTGATCTTCCATTCCTCAGACGGCATGACCCCGGAAGCCTCCTGGGGCAGATCAATGCCCGTCTTCTGGCCCAGCCCAAAGGCGGTGGCCCATTTGGCAATGCGCTCGATGCCCAGCTTCTGTGCCAGGGTGTAAAAGAAAACGTCGCACGACTGATAGATGGCCTTGCTGATGTTGACCTCGCCATGGACGCGGTGCTCAGCCGTCACCCAGCACTTGAAATATCGCCCGTAGAACACCGCCCCGCCCTGGCAGTTAACCTTCATGTTCTGGGCAATGCCTTCCTGCAGACCGGCGGTAGCCATGATGATCTTGAAAACCGAGCCCGGCGCCAGCTGCGCCTGGATGGCCTTGTTGAGCAGGGGGTGGTTCTCATCGGTAACCAGCCGGGTCCAGTTTTCCTTCGAAATACGCACTGCGAAATCATTGGGATCGAAGGTGGGCCGGCTGACCATGGCCAGCACCTCTCCGTTGCGCGGATCCATGGCCACTACCGCGCCATTGCGGTCGCCCAACGCCTCCTCGGCAGCGATCTGCAGGTCAATATCAATGGTCAGCTTCAAGGGCTGGCCAGGAACGGCGGGCACTTCGTCCAGCGGCTTCACTTCCTTGCCCAGGCTGTTCACAATCACCCGCCGCGAGCCATTCTTACCCATCAGCAGATCGTTGTAATACAGCTCCACCCCGGACTTGCCCACCACGTCGCCGGGGCTATACAGCTCCCACTGGGGCTGGTTGAGCATGTCTTCGCTGACCTCGCCCACATAGCCGATCAGGTTAGCCATGAAGCCGCGCCGCGGATAGAGACGGCGATGCGCCATGATGGTTTCCAATTCGGGCAGCTCGGTGCGGTGGGCCTCGATGAAGGCCAGCTCATCCGGGGTGATGTCGTCCTTCAGGTAGATGGGCTGGTACTGCGGCATGTGGCGAAACTTGCGAATACGGTCGCGTACCTCGTCCGGCGACATGTGCAAACCGGCCGCGATCTTAGGCACGTCGGCGTCTATGTCGCGGGACTGGTCGCGCAGCAGCAGTGCCGTGAAGGAAGGGTAGTTGTCCACGATGATGCGGCCTTCGCGGTCCAGGATCTTGCCCCGGGGCGCGAGGATGGGAACGGTCCGGATGCGGTTGCGTTGTGCCAGTTCCCCGTAATACTGGCTGCTCATCACCTGCAGACGCCACAGCCCAAACCCCAGCGTAAGAAACACCCCCAGGATCACGTATTGGATAAACGTGAGGCGCAGCTGCGGGATGCGTTCGTCGCGGTTCAAGGGCAGTTGTCAGTTGCCAGTTCTTAGCTGTCAGCTCTTAGCTTTTGGCTCTTAGCTCTTAGGCCTTTGGCTGATGGCTGACAGCTCATTCGTCAATCACCAGTCTTCCATCATTCATCACTTCATTCTTCATTCATCATTCTTCAATTACTCACCCTCTCTGCTTGAAGCGGTCCAGAATCAGGAACAGCGGTATGGCCAGCGCCGCATTGCAAAAGGCGGCAAAAGCCATGTGGCCCCAGCGCCATGCCAGATCCTGGCCCACCATGCCGCGGGCCACCACCAGGTAAATCACGTTATGCAGGATGTAGAACCCGAATACGAGCAGGAAGCGCGAACCGGAATTCTCTACGTCGAGCTTCACCCCTAATGAAGAGGCGCCATAACCCACCACCGTCTTGGCAATGCCGTAAATGCCGATAGGCTGGTGCGTAAGGCTGTCCTGCAGCAGGCCAATGATGCTGCCGGTGAGCAGGCCGCTGACCGGGTTGCGCCGCGAAACGGCCAAAAAAATCGTGACCAGCAGAGGCAGGTCGAAAATGCCGAAAAAGTGCAGCCGCAAGGGCAAGAAGGCCTGCAGAAAAAGCGCCAGCAAGGGGATGAAGATGGCGGCCGGCAGGCTAAAACGATAGACCTCGATCTGTTCGCGGGAAGTGTAGGAAACGTTCACGGCTGCGGCGTCTCCGCGGGCGGGGTATTGGGCACGCCTGCAGCTGGCTTCTTTTGCTGGGGAGCGCCGGCTTTAGCCGCCGGAGCGATGTTCCCCGCACTACCGCCAGTAGCGGCACGGTCACGCGTCTCCGGCTGGGTCACCGCCTTGACGGCGCCGACCGCCGGCTTCGCCGGACGTGGCTTCTTTGCAACCTCGGCAGCCTGGGGCGCCCCCGGTACGCCGGTAGTGGCAGGTTTCGCCTTCATCATGGATTTGCCGGTGAGTTGCTCTCCTCCCGCCCCGGTCGTTGTCGGATGTGCAGCAGTCCCCGCCTCTCCTGCCGTTCGCGCTACAACTGGCTTCACCCCGGAAACTGGTTTCCCTTCCGTGGGTTTGGGAGCCGGCGGTCTCACGCCCACGGGAAGAGGTATCCCGGTGGAAGGCACGCCCGTATTCTCGGGCACGGAAGGCAGGCGCTGGGCCAGAATATCGGCTGCACGCATGGAAGTCTGCGCCTCTTCTGCCGTCGGCTGCCGCTCCACCACTTGCGTGATGACCAGAACTTCTTCCAGTTGGCTGAGCTGGGCCGCGGGTTTAACCGCGACGCGCAGAAACACGTCTTTGCCCGGCGATACGCTCTTCACCGTGCCGATGGGCAGGCCCTTGGGAAAAATCTGGTCCCCGCCGCTGGTCAGCAGCTGGTCGCCGGGCTCCACCCGCTCGTCGCTCATCATCTTGTCCAGCACGAGCTCACCGTTAGGCGTTCCCTTGATCACTCCCTGCAGCCGCGATTTTTCCAAAATGGCGCCCACACCGCTGGAGGGATCGTTAATGAGCAGGACCTGCGAGGTGGAAGGAAAAACGCGCAGGACCTTGCCCACTACGCCGTCGGCGGTAATGACTGCCATCTCCTGCCTGACTCCATCTCCTTCGCCCTTGTCTATGTACACCACGCGCGACATGTCACTGCCGCTGGAGCCGATGACCTGGGCGGGCAGCGTCTTGGCAATGAACTGCTCCTTGAAGCCGAGCAGGCGCTGTAAACGCCGGGCCTGGCCGGCATCCTCGGCCAGCCGGACCTGTTGCAGCCGCAGCTGCTCGATTTCATCCTGCAATTTCTGGTTCTGGGCGCGCACCCCGCGCAGATCGAAGTAGTTGTGCCACATGCCGCTGATGCTGCGCTGGGTGGCGACAAAGGCTTTCTCCAGCGGGCTGACGGCGGTCACCGTCCACACCCGGATCAGACGGGTGGAATCGGTATCGGTAGTGCGCTTGACCTGCACCGCCAGTCCGATGACTTCGAAAAATAGAACGGCCACCAGGATGGTGACGTTGCGGTGACGGGTGAGGAGGTTTTCCACTTCAGTTGCCAGTTGTCAGTGGCCAGTTAAGTCCCATGTCGTTGGTCGTCGGTCGCAGCAAATCGGCTGGTAAAAGGATCCTGCAACACTGATATCCACGGGCATATCCGTGTACATCCGTGCTGATCCGTGGCCGCTCATCTGCGGCGACAAAGTTACTCGATCGAAATTTTTCTCAGCAGCTTGAAGTCGCTCAGCATCTTGCCCGTGCCCAGCACCACGCTGCAGAGGGGATCGTCGGCGATCGAGACCGGCAGGCCGGTTTCCTCACGGATGCGCTTATCCAGGTTTTTGAGCAGCGCCCCGCCGCCTGTCAGCACGATGCCGCGGTCGCTGATGTCGGCGGAGAGCTCGGGCGGGGTGCGTTCCAGGGCCACGCGAATCGCGTTCATGATGGTGGAAATGCACTCGCTCAGCGCTTCGCGGACTTCGCTGTCATCTATTGTAATGCTTTTGGGCACGCCTTCAATCAGGTTGCGCCCCTTGATCTCCATGGTCAGCGGTTTATCCAGGGGATAGGCGGAGCCGATTTCGATCTTGATCTGCTCGGCGGTGCGCTCGCCTACCAGCAGGTTATATTTGCGCTTGAGGTAATTCATGATGGCCTCGTCCATCTGGTTGCCCGCCATGCGCACGGAACGCGAGTAGACGATGCCGCTCAGAGAGATGACGGCGATGTCGGTGGTCCCGCCGCCGATATCCACGATCATGTTGCCGCTGGGTTCGGTGATGGGCAGGCCAGCGCCGATGGCCGCCACCATTGCCTGTTCCACCAGGTGAACTTCGCTGGCCTTGGCGCGGTAGGCGGAGTCCATGACCGCGCGCTTTTCTACCTGCGTGATCTCCGAAGGCACCCCGATCACGATGCGCGGATGCACCAGCATCTTGCGGTTGTGCGCCTTCTGGATGAAGTAGTTCAGCATTTTTTCCGTGACCTTGAAGTCGGCGATCACGCCGTCCTTCATAGGCTTGATGGCCACGATATTGCCGGGGGTGCGGCCCAGCATCTCCTTGGCCTCTTTGCCTACGGCTTCAACCTCGCCACTGTTCTTGTTGATGGCGACGATGGAGGGCTCGTTGACCACGATGCCCTTGCCGCGCGCGTACACCAGAGTATTCGCGGTGCCCAGGTCAATGGCCAGGTCGCTGGAGAACATGCTGGCCAGCGAGCGAATATTGCTGAACCACGAACTGTTTTTGTGGAAGCCGTTGGATGATGACATACGTTGCTCTCTTCAGGACCTGGGCCCTCGCCCCGGCGAGGTGCGGCAGGAGATGGCGATTCAGCATGCGCTACTCTGGATTCTAAGTGAAGTTCCTCTTTAGTGGCGGGACACGAAAGTCCCGACACCCCCGGCGAACCTACTGAATCACCACCGTCTTTTGCTGTGTATTTACTCCTCCTCGCGCGTTCTGCGCGGTGATGGTTATCACACTCTCCCCGTTGGGCAAGGGCGGCGTGAAATAGTGGAAAGTTCCGTCGGTGGCTATCAGCGGCACCTCCCGCCCATTCACCATAACCCGGGCGTCGGCCTCGGTCTTGCCCCGCACCTCAATCACGTGCCCGTGCTGAATAAAGGGGTCCAGCTCCAGGCGCATGCTCACCGCCTCACTCCCCTTGGGAATGATGGTGAAGCGGTTCTTCTCGCTTTCGATGGACTCCTTGCCCTGGGCATCCACCGACTGCACCGCCCAGTAATAGGCGCCATTCCCCAGGCCCGGCACCTGGACGTCCGTCCCGCTCACCCGCTGGTCATAGACGGTGGAGGAGAAGTACGGGTTCTTCGAGATGCGCAGCCGGTAGGCGGTGGCGTTGGTCATAGGCGTCCAGTTGAACTCCACCGTCTTGGTCTTGCCGGAACTGAACAGAGGCATCATGTTGGCGGGAGCGATCAGGGTCGGGGGGCCGATTTCCTTAGTCTTTACCAGAGTCTTGGACTCGGAGCGGAAACTGACTTTCTCGTAATCAGTCAGCTGCACCACCTGGCCGTCGCGGCTGACCTCGCCCGATCCTTTCTTGACCAGGATTTCGTGCTGGTCGGCGCGGGGATCGTTGTGCACCATGGCAGCCGACTCGGGCGCCAGCGAGGCCGTAGCCCCCGCCACCATCACCCGCGAACTGGAGCCCTGGCTGTAAGTGCCCGTCGCCAGGTCCACTGTACCGGTAGTCACATTGACGGCCACCTGGGTTTGCTGAGCGGTCGCCGAGTTCTCCTCGATAACGATCAGGGAATCTTCTTTGATGGTATAGCTGGTACTGTCGTTGAAAACGATGCGCGCCATGCCTTCGGAACCGGTCTGCACCACGTCTCCCTTCTCCAAAGGCAGGCTGTAGTCCGCCGATACCCAAGTGTTGCTGTTGGCCTTTTTCACCCGCACGGTGCCATCGAAATTGGTAAAGTGGGCCTGCTGACCCACCGGCCCGGTACTGTCGTCAGCTTCCCCCGCATTGCCGGCTACCTTCTCCAGCAGCGTGTTAACCGCCTGCAAGCCAGCATGGGTGGCTTGCGGGAAGATCAGGTTGATGATTGCCCCCGCCAGCAGCAAAATGACGGCAACTCCTACCGCGACACTGCGATAGGTGACCGTCTTCCACGCGATGTGGATGTTCGAATTGCGATCGTGTGCCACGAACTGAGCTAAAGGCCCTGAAGTTAGGGATTTCCAGCGAGAGTAACATAACGCCAAATGGGACGGTACCGCTAATTACCTTGGTGTTAAAGGGCAAGCCGAAGGCCGACGACCGACGACCAAAAGCGCTTTCCCCCATCACCCTCCACTGTGCCGCACCTCACTTGCGACCGCCCAACTCCGCCTTGTAGGATGAATCGTTTGCCTGAATAAAGGGAGACCATTATGGCTACCGACACTCTTACGGCTTCTATCGGCACCGGCTCCAGTGCCAAGGTTTATAAGAACTTCATTGATGGGGAATGGGTGGAGTCGCGCACCGGCGACATGTTCGAGGACCGCAACCCCGCCGATACCCGCGAAATCGTCGGCATCTTCCAGAAATCAGGCAAGGAAGATGTGGACGGGGCCGTGGATGCGGCCAAGCGCGCCTTCGCCAAATGGCGCCTGGTGCCGGCCCCGCGGCGCGCGGAAATCGTCTATCGCGCCGCCGAAATCCTGATTGAGCGTAAGGAAGAGTGCTCCCGCGACATGACCCGGGAGATGGGCAAGGTCATCAAGGAGACCCGGGGCGACGTGCAGGAGGCCATTGATACCGGCTACTTCATGGCCGGCGAAGGGCGGCGCATGTTCGGGCCGACCGTGCCCTCCGAGCTGCCCAACAAGTTCGCCATGGCCGTGCGCCAGCCCCTGGGCGTGTGCGCGATGATCACGCCCTGGAATTTCCCCATGGCTATTCCTTCTTGGAAGCTGTTTCCCGCGCTGGTGGCGGGCAATACCTGCGTAATCAAGCCGGCGCAGGACACGCCGCTTTCGGTGTTCAACTTTGTGCGGGCGCTGGTGGATGCCGGCCTGCCCAAGGGCGTGGTCAACATCGTGACCGGTTTCGGCTCCCGCATCGGCGGACCGCTGCTGGAGCATCCTGACGTGCGTGCCGTCTCCCTGACCGGTTCCACCGACGTGGGCCGCATTGTGGGCGAAGCCGCGGCTAAGAGCTTCAAGCGCTGCTCGCTGGAACTTGGTGGCAAGAACCCCATGATCGTGCTGGATGATGCCAATCTTGACCTGGCCATTGAAGGCGCGCTGTGGGGCGCTTTCGGCACCACCGGCCAGCGCTGCACCGCCACCAGCCGCATCATCCTGCAGAAAGGCATTTACGACGAGTTCACCCAGCGCCTGGTGGAACGCGCCAAGGCGCTGAAGATAGGCGACGGGCTGGACGAATCAGTCGACATGGGCCCGGCGATTAACGAAGCCCAATTAAGAACGGACCTCAGTTATGTCGAAATCGGCAAAAATGAGGGCGCCAAGATGCTGTGCGGCGGCAATCGCCTGGATTCCGGCGCTTACGCCCACGGCTGGTTCATGCAGCCCACGGTATTTGCCGACGTGGACCGCAAGATGCGCATCGCCCAGGAAGAGATTTTTGGCCCCGTGGTCTCGCTGCTGCCCGCGGATGACATGGAAGACGCCATCGAGATCGCCAACAATATCAAGTATGGGCTTTCGTCGGCCATCTACACCCGCGACGTCAACAAGGCGTTCGCCGCCATGCGCGACCTGGAGGCGGGCATCACCTACATCAACGCGCCCACCATTGGCGCTGAGGTGCACCTGCCCTTTGGCGGCGTGAAGCAGACGGGCAACGGCCACCGCGAAGGCGGCGTTGGAGCCATTGATTTTTACACGGAGTGGAAGTCGGTCTACGTGGATTATTCGGACAGGCTGCAGAAGGCGCAGATTGACCGGGAGTGAGGGGAATTGACGATTGAAGAGTGGCGAATGGGGATTTTCCCATTCAGCACAGGCTCGGTGCCAATTCGTCAATCGGACAATCGTCAATCTTCAATTAAACCCATGATTATTGGCGTTCCAAAAGAAGTAAAAGATCACGAATCGCGAGTGGGCATTGTGCCCTCGGGCGTAAAAGCGCTCACCGATGCCGGCCACAAAGTGCTGGTGGAAACTCACGCCGGCGAAGGTTCCTCCATGTCGGACAACGACTACAAGCAGGCCGGCGCCGAGATTGTCGCCTCCGCTGCCGAGGTCTGGCAGAAGTCCGGCATGGTGGTGAAGGTCAAAGAGCCCATCGCCAGCGAGTTCAAGTACCTGCGCAAAGACCTGGCGCTGTTCACCTATCTTCATCTCGCGCCCCTGCCCGATTTGACCAACGAACTATTGAAGAACACGGTCACCGGCATTGCCTACGAAACCATCCGCGACGGTCACGGTACCTTGCCTCTGCTGACGCCAATGTCGGAGGTGGCGGGGCGCATGTCGGTGCAGGTGGGCGCTTCCTACCTGGAGAAGGAGCGCGGCGGGCGCGGCGTGCTGCTGGGCGGTGTGCCCGGCGTGGCCCCGGCGCAGGTGTGCATCATCGGGGGCGGCATTGTGGGTACCAACGCCGCCAAAATTGCCCTGGGCATGGGCGCGGTGGTTATTCTGATTGACCTGAGCCTCAACCGCCTGCGCGAACTGGACGACATCTTCAACGGCCGGGTTTACACCCTGGCCTCCAACTCTTACAGCATCGCCAAGGCCACGCAGCACGCTGACATGGTGATTGGCGCCGTGCTCATTCCCGGCGCCTCTGCTCCTAAGCTGGTCACCAGGGAAATGGTTTCGAAGATGAAAAAGGGCGCGGTCATTGTGGACGTGGCCATTGACCAGGGTGGCTGCATCGCCACCGCTCATCCCACCACCCACAGCGATCCTTCCTACCTGGTGGATGGCGTGGTGCACTACTGCGTGACCAACATGCCGGCGGCCGTGCCCCACACCTCCACCCTGGCGCTCACCAACGCCACCTTCCCCTATGTAATGAAGCTGGCGCAGATGGGCGTGACTAAGGCGATTAAGGCCGACAATGCCATCCGCGAAGGCGTGAACACCTTCCAGGGACA
>JBLMXE010000105.1:0-11956 GCA_050257615.1 Chlamydiota bacterium
CTGGTTCTGCACGACATGGAGGAGCTTTCCGACCAGGAGATCGCCAAGATCACCGGCCTGCGCGCTGGCACGGTGCGTGTCCGCCTGCATCGCGCCCGTCTTTACCTGCGCAACGAACTGGCCCGCCGGGGCGCCTTCCCGCCTGCGGGAAAGAAGCGTGCGAAGGCGACCCGACCGCGCGAGCAAAAACCCGGCCGCTGCCGCGAGCTGTTTGCCGCTCTTTCCGATTATCTCGACGAAAAACTTGACGATTCCATGTGCGACAAGATGGAAGCGCACATGGGCGATTGCCGGCCCTGCCAGGCCTTTCTGGCCACTCTGGAGCAGACCATCGCACAATGCCGCCAGACCCCGAGCGCCTGCCCCGACCGCCGCAGGGCGGAAAAGTTGCGCCGTGCGCTGCTGGCACAATTTCAGAAGCCAGTTGGCACAAAAGCCCGCTCTTAAGGTGTACTCGGTATCACGTCTCCGTCTGTCTGCTTCGTGTCCCTTGCAACCTTGGTCGCAAACCCGCAAACTGGTAGGGTGAAGATTTTTGCCCAGTTTGTGGCCGCGGCCACCGACATCTCCCACTTCCCCGCTCCCGGGCCGCCGGAGATCGCTTTTCTGGGCCGCTCCAATGTGGGCAAATCCAGCGTCATCAATTCCCTTCTCGGGCGCAAAGTGGCGCGCACCAGTTCCACCCCCGGGCGTACTCGGGGCATTAACTTCTATGCCATCCGCTGGGCCGGGCGGCCGCGGCCCGATCTCTATTTCACCGACCTGCCCGGTTACGGCTATGCCAAGGTACCGCACGAACTCTCCGCTGGCTGGCACAAGTTTATCGAGCCCTACCTCAAGGAGCGGCCCAACCTGGCATTGTGCGTTTCGCTGGTGGATCCCAACATTCCACCCCAGCCGGGTGATCAGCAGCTGTGCGAGTTCCTGCGCAGCTTCGGCCGTCCGCATCTGGTGGTGGCTACCAAGGCGGACCGCATCTCTACTAACCAACTGCAGCAATCCCTGCAAAGATTGAAGGATGCACTGGGAACCGAAAATATCCTGAGCTATTCCGCGCGCACCGGGTCGGGACGCGATCAACTATGGAGAGAGATTCGCCGGGCTATGGGAAGCGAGCCCCCAACCCCCGAGCCCTCTTCCTCCGCTGATGTCCCCCTTAAGGACACATCGAGCCCTTCGTAATCTGCTGCCCTGCTTCTCCAGATCGCAACATTTCCAGGTAGACCCACGCTGCCTTATGGATTCCCGTTCCGAGCAACGCCTGGAACTCGAGGGCCTTCCCGTCAAGGTCTGGGGCATGAGCGCAGACGGCCGTCCCTTTGTTCTCAATGCCGTGGCCCACGAAGTCAGCTACCGCGGCGCACGGCTGGACGGCCTCACCTGCAAGGTTGCGCTGGGGGAAGTCATTGCCGTGCAGTACGGCAGCCAGAAAACACGCTTTCGCGTGGTGTGGACGGCCGATCCCGCCTCCGAGCGCGCCGGTCAGGTGGGCATTCGCAGTCTGGACGACACCTGCGCCTGGGAAGCGGAACTGGCTTACTTCGCCCTGGAAACTAGTTCCAACCAGTCCGATCCGTTGGCTGCCGCCCGCCGCGATCGTCGCCAGTACCCCCGCTTTCGCTGCCCGGGCAACGTGCAAGTGAGCCGCCCAGAATCCACCCATCATGTCTGGGCCAAGCTGGGCGATCTGAGCCTGGGCGGCTGCTACATTGATACGCCCACGCCGGAGGCGGTTGGCACCAGGCTTAGCCTCATCCTGCACGTTCGCGACGACAAGATTGCCGCCAGCGGCGAGGTCCGCACCTGCGTTCCCGCTTTGGGCATGGGAATTCAGTTCATCAGCTTTGAAAGCGGCTCGCGTGAACTTCTGAAGCAGATCATGGAACGCCTCAGCCCACCGAAACTAACCGGCCGGCCGCCGGCCACTCTTCCCGACCTGCCCAGCAGCGTGCACGCCCTTCTGGCCGCCGTGCGCGACCATTTCGAAGGACACAACGTCCTTACTAGCCCTGAATTTGAAAATATTGTTAAAGCTATAGGGGAGAAAAAACACCCGCCTCAAGCAGCCGCTGCGGCCGTGTCCAAGCCGGCTTAACCAGCGCTCTGTGGACTGGTAAGCGACATCTCAGCAGTCGCCTGGCGAAAATACTTCAGTGATAACTTCAGGCCGGTCTCCAGGTCAATTCTAGGCTCCCAGCCCAGCAGGCTGCGCGCTTTGCCGATATCGGGGCATCTCTGCTTGGGATCGTCCGGCGGTAGCGGCAGAAATTTTATCTGGCTCTTGGATCCGGTCACCTTCAGCACCTTTTGCGCACACTCCAGGATAGTGAACTCGCCCGGATTGCCGATATTAACGGGTCCCGGCTCTTGTGACCACGCCAGGCGCAGCAGGCCCTCAATCTCGTCGGCGACGTAGCAAAAGCTGCGCGTCTGCTGCCCATCGCCGTACACGGTCAGATCCTCTCCACGTAGTGCCTGCTTCATGAAGTTGGGAATCACCCGTCCATCGTTGATCTGCATGCGCGGCCCGTAGGTATTGAAGATGCGCACAATCCGCGTCTCCAGCTTGTGATAGCGCCGATAGGCGACGGTGGCTGCCTCGGAGAAGCGCTTGGCTTCGTCATACACGGAACGCGGCCCGATGGGATTCACATGTCCCCAATAGCTCTCTTTTTGCGGGTGTTCCTCCGGGTCGCCATAGCACTCCGAGGTCGAAGACAGAAAGAACTTGGCTCCATACTTTCTGGCGACCTCCAGGGCATTGAACGTGCCCAGGGAGCCGACCCGCAGAGTTGCAATCCCGTGGATGGTGTAGTCCACCGGACTGGCGGGCGAAGCCAGGTGGAAGACATAGTCCACCCGCCCGCAATCAAAAGACTCGCAAATGTCGAACTGGTGCAACTCGAAGCGCGGTTCGTGGCGCAGGTGCTCCAAATTGGCGGCGTTGCCTGTGAGCAGGTTGTCCACCGCGGCCACGGAGTGTCCTTCCGCCAGCAGGGCGTCGCACAAATGGGAACCGAGAAATCCCGCTCCCCCGGTCACCATTACGCGTAGTTTATTCATGAGCACTAACGGGATCCTGGCGTGCTGCCAGCATTGACCGGCTGCGACCTGGGCGCGGCCAAGGCGCGGCCCACACTGTAATAATGAAAACCGTGGGCGGCCATCTGCTCCGGCGTGTATAAGTTTCGCCCATCAATCACGATGGGATAACGCAGCTGTTCGCGCAGGCGGTCCAGATCCAGGGAAGCAAATTCCTCCCAGTCAGTAAGTATGAGTAGAGCATCAGCGCCGCCGGCGGCTTCATAGGCATTGGCGGCGTACTTTACCTTGTCGCCCAGCGTTTCGCGGGCGCGCTCCTTCGCGGCCGGATCGTAAGCCACCACCTGGCTGCCTTCCTTCAATAGTGACTCCACCAGGGCCAGCGCCGGCGATTCGCGCACGTCGTCGGTGCCCCCCTTGAAAGCCAGTCCCAGTACCGCCAGCCGCTTGCCTTTCAGCGTCCACAGAGCGTGCCGTACCTTGCGCAAAAAGCGCTGCCGCTGGTCTTCGTTAATGCGAATCACCTCGTCGAGCAGGCCAAAGTCGTAGCCGCATTCGCGGGCCACGGCGCGAAAGGCCATCAGGTCCTTGGGAAAGCAAGAGCCGCCATAGCCCACTCCGGGGTGAAGGAAGCGGTGCCCGATACGCGAATCGGTGCCCATGCCTTCGCACACCTGGGTCACATCGGCGCCCACATTTTCACAGACGCTGGCCACCGCGTTGATGAAGGAAATTTTCATGGCCAGAAAGGCATTGGAAGCGTGCTTGATCAACTCCGCGCTTTTGGTGCTGGTAACAATCAGGGGCGGCGGCACCTGCGCTTTATCCGGCCCTGGAACGGCATCTTTGCCACGATAATAACTGCCATTGGTCATGGGCTGGTAGATCTCGCGTAAAACCTGGGCGCAGCGCTCACTATCGGCCCCCACTACGATTCGATCGGGATAAAGAAAATCGGTTACCGCGGTGCCCTCACGCAGGAACTCGGGATTGGAGGCCACGTCGAAGGAACTCTCCAGCGCCCCGTTCAGCATCATCACCTTGCGCACCCAGGTGTTGGTGTAAACCGGAACTGTGCTCTTCTCCACCACCACCTTGTAGCCGCCGTCCACCGCTCCCGCCACTTCGCGCGCCACCGATTCCACGTAGGAAAGATCGGCTTCGCCCCCTTCCGTTGGGGGGGTGCCCACCGCGACGAAAATGACCACGCTCTCCAGCGCCGCCTTGCCCAGATCACCGGAAAAAGTCAGCCGGGAGCCGCGATGCCGCTGCAGCAACTCCGGGAGGAAGTGCTCATGAATCGGCACCTCGCCCCGCTGCAGCGCCGCCAGTTTGGCGGCGTCGTTATCTACCAGGATGACGTCGTGTCCCAATTCGGCAAAACAGGCGCCCGCCACCAGGCCAACGTATCCCGAACCCACTACCGCAATTCGCATCCTACTTACCTCGGTTTATTAGGAACTGACCCATCCGCGCCAAGTTGCCTTGCTATGCTGCATCCCTTCAGTGCCCGCGGCCGCGCGCAACACGCCTGCCGCTCATATCCCCAAACAAAACGCTTCTACTCTAACAGCTTCTTTGTGGCCGCAAAAGACAAGCCTTCGCCGCAAAATTCCCGTATCATTCAGCCATGGCCAAATACTTGATTACTGGAGTTGCGGGCTTCATCGGATCCAACCTGGCACGTACCCTGCTGGCCCGCGGGGAAGAGGTGCGCGGCATTGATAACTTCTCCACCGGCAAGCGTGAAAATATCATTGAGATGGTGGATGGCCTGGATTTCCGTGAATGCGACCTGCTCGACCTCGAGGCCATGCGCCGGGCCTGCCAGGGTGTGGACTACGTTCTTCACCAGGCAGCTCTTGCCTCCGTTCCTCGCTCCATCACCGACCCCCTGGGTTCCAATCGCTCCAATGTGGACGGCACCTTGAACCTGCTGCTCGCCGCTCGCGATGCCAAGGTCAAGCGCGTGGTTTTTGCCGCTTCCTCTTCCGCTTACGGCGACACGCCCACTCTGCCCAAGCAGGAAGATATGACTTCCAATCCCATATCTCCCTATGCCGTCTCCAAGCTGGCCGGCGAACTCTACATGCAGTCTTTCTACCGCGTTTATGGCCTGGAAACTGTCTGCCTGCGCTACTTCAATATCTTCGGCCCACATCAGGACCCCAGCTCTCCCTACTCCGGAGTGCTGGCCCGATTCATCACTTTCATGCTCCGCCGCGAGCAGCCCATTATCTTCGGCGATGGCGAGCAAAGCCGCGATTTCACCTACATTGACAACGCCATCGCTGCCAATCTGTTAGCCTGCACGGCGCCCGCCTCCCAGGTCGTGGGGCGGGTTTTCAACATTGCCACCGGCCACCAGGCGACTCTCAATCAGACCATTGCCTTGCTGCGCAACATTACCGGCTACGACGGTCAGGTGCAGTACGGCCCCGAACGCGCCGGCGATATCAAGCACTCCTTCGCCGACATTTCCCTGGCGCAAAGACACCTTGGCTACCAACCCAGCATCGGCTTTGAGGAGGGTCTGAAGCGCACGGTGGCCTGGTACCGTGAACAGGCGCGCATGGCTAACTCCGTACCTGCCGAAGCCCCCAGCCATTAAACCCCTTCGCGACCCGCTTGGACATCGGCCATACGTGCTATTACTTCGGTTATCTTCGGCCCTTCCCCGCCTCCGCATACCATCCCTTCAGCTATGACGCTCGAGTCCATCGTAGTGTGCAATGACTGGCAGACGATCAGCATTCTCGGGGGTGTCCTGGGTAACCTGCGCATCGGCGTCCAGGTGGATTCGGAACCGGATGCCGCCCGCGATCGTCTGACCCGCTCCAAGTTCGATGCCGTCATCGTGGATTGCGCACTACGAGGCGCGGCGGATTTCCTGCGCAATTTGAAGGCTCACCCCGCTTGCCGCGCTTCTGTTCCCTTGGCCATTGCCACCCAGGACATGGGCTTACCGGAGTTGTCCCAACTCGGCGCCCGTTTTGTCTTCGAAAAGCCCATTTCCATGGAGCAGGCCGTGCGCACGCTCTCTGCCGCCCGCAACCTCATGCTGCGCGGCCGCCTGCGCTACTTCCGCCAGGAAGTGAACATTCCCGTGACCCTCACCTTTGCCGACAAGCGGCGGGTGACGGCCAGCATCACCAATCTCAGCCAGGGTGGCATCGCCATCGCCACTTCCGATGTGCTCGATCCCGCCGAACCTCTGCGCCTGCGTTTTGATTTGCCTGAGACCGACAGCTTTGTGGAAGCCCGCGGCGAGGTGGCTTGGACCGACGAGCACGGCCACGCCGGCGTTCGCTTTATCGAAATTTCAGAACGCCTGCAGAACAACCTGGAGCAGTGGCTGGCGGGCAAATACTTCGCCGATCTGACTTCCTGACGCCAACAGTTTGCCCAAGTGGGCGCCCTTCTGGGCTCTTAGTTTTGCTCTAGGCTGGGCTTTATGAGACCGCGCCCGATTAGCAAGTTCAAAATCCGGCCGCGGCCGGCTGGGTCAGCAGCTGCTTGATCTCGCTTTCGAACACCGCAGCATCGGTCTCGCCCACATGCCGGGCATAGATGCGGCCATCGCGTCCGATAAGAAAACTGACCGGCAGCCCCAGTACGCCGCCAAATTGCTCGGCCAGTTTGGCGCTGCCCATGGCCACCGGATAATTCATCTTGTACTTCCCGTAGAACTCGCGCACCGGGCTGGGGCCGTCATCCATGGAAATGCCCACGACGCGGAAGCCCTGGCTACGATACTTGTTCTGCAGATTCACAAAGTGTGGAATCTCCGCCCGGCAGGGACTGCACCAGGTGGCCCAGAAGTCCACCAGCACCACGTCTCCCTTGTAGCTGGCCAGGTCCAGCTTCTGCCCATTCAGATCGGTGAGCGTGACCTGCGGAACCGGCAGATGCTGCCCCGACTTGACCCCGAAGCTGGGCAGATCGCTCACGTCGCGGGTTCCGAAATACAGACTAGCGGCCACTAGCACCACTGCGCCAATGATGAAAGGAATTCTGCTCTTCACGATACCGCCTGACCTATTGTCCTTTGTTGACCGGGTAGCCCTTGTCCACCCAGTCCGCCCCGAAGTTGTTTGCAATGTAGAGCACTTTTACGTTGCGGAATCCCATGTCCCGCAGCTCCTTATAGGCCGGGTGGACATTAGGACAGTGGCTCCAGGGACAACACCCGCAGTAAAGCACAATGTAGCGGTTCCGCGATAGAGCCTGTACCCGTTTGTGCAACTCCCGCAGTCCCCCCTGTTCCGAAGTTGGACCTATGTATTCCGAACCTGGAATATGGGCCTGCTCATAAAGCGTGCGAAAACCCACCTGGATGATGAGCGGCTGCCGGTCCTTGGGAGCCTGCAGCAGCTTGGCCAGCTCTGCCGGCTGAATCAGCTGCGGGCCGGCTTCACTCGCCGCCGCGTGCCTCGCGGCGAGGAGTGCGATTGGCAAAAGGCAGGCAATTCCAAGGGTTACAGCGCTAATCGAGCGGACGTAGGGGTTTCTCATGAACGTCGTGTTGCTATTATCCCTGTTTGCTCATGGCTATGGCAACCGGGCGCTTTGGGGATGTTTTAGCGGATTTTGCGTGCCAAATACCGTACAAACGTCCGCCGTTCAGGTCACAATGTCCAGGAGCTTGTACCACGCCCCGGCGAAGGGCAAGAACCACGGCCGTCCATTGTAAAAACCCAGGGGCGCGCCGGGAAACTCTATGCTGGCAAAGGGATTCTGCTCCTCCCCGCCACACATGGCTTCCGCCACCTTCATTCCCAGCAAGGTCGCCATAGCTACCCCGTGCCCGGCGTACCCGATAGCGTAGTACACGCCGTCCATCTTCCCCGCGTGGGGCATGATGTCGAAGGCAAAGTCCAGGGTGCCGCCCCAGGCATACTCCACCTTGGCCTCGCGCAACTGGGGATAGACCTCAACCATGCCGCGGCGCAGAATTTCGGCGCTGCGGCGGATGGTGCTACCCGTTTCGGGAAAAAACGCAGCCCGGCCCCCGAACAGCATGCGGTTATCCGGAGTAAGCCGGTAATAATACAAGTAGTTTTTGGAGTCGAAGATCATGCGGTTCTGCGGACTGAGCTCGCGGGCCAGCGCCTCAGGCAAGGGCACGGTGGCAATGATGAACGAACCGATGGGAATGATCCGTTTGCGCAGTCCGGGGGTGGCTGCGCCGGTATAGCCACTGGTACCAACAAAAACGTCGCGCGCCCACAGGCGGCCGCGGGCGGTGGTGATCTGAAACCCTCCACTTCCGTTGCGGGAAGCGGGTTCAAGACTGGTCACGCGCGCGTGGTCGAAGAGGTGCGCACCGGCTTTCCTGGCCGCTCCCGCCAAGCCGGCCACGTAGCGCGCCGGATTCACCCCCGCGCTGATTTCGTCCACCAGGCCCCCATGGTAAATGTTGGACCCAATTTCGCTGTGCAGTTCGCTGCGCGGCACCACGCGCAGCTGATGGTGGAAATCGCGGGCGATTACCTCGGCAGAGCGGCAAAAGGCATTAAAATGAGCCGGCTTGCAGGCCACTTCCAGGTGGCCGCAGCGGGCGAAGTCGCAGGCGATCTGCTCTTCTTTGACGATCTGCTCCACACAGTCAATGGAAGCAAGCGAAGCGGCGTACATGCGGCGCGTGGTTTCCAGGCCATAGCGCGCCACCAGCTTTTCAACGCTCAGCTTCATGCCGGTCAGCACCATGCCGCCATTGCGCGAGCTGGCGCCCCAGCAGAGCGATTCGGCTTCCAGCACCGCCACCTGGGCTCCGTGCCGGGCCAGGGTGCGGGCCGCAGAGAGCCCTGAAAAGCCGGAGCCGATCACCGCCACATCCACCTTCTCCGGCAGCGGCGCAGGTTCGCCCTCCGGCATGGCGGCCGTATCCCACCAGAAAACTTGTTCTTTGTAGTTCATGAGCGAGAGAGCAGGAGACATTTGTAATTGAGGGATTTGCAATTTGCAATTTGGACACGTGATCGACATCACCCATAGGCGCGATTGCCCGGGTTGAAACTGCACCTGGGTAGAGACGTTGCCTGCAATTTCTCAATCACGCCATCAGTCGCTCCCAGATGTCCCGCACTTCTTTGAACGCGCGCGCCAACTCCGCTTCCAGCCCTTGCGCCAACTCCCGGTGCAACAGGCGCGCCGTCAGACGTTCTGCCGCGCGCCGCCCCTGTTCCGTGGCGGGCAGGGATTTGCGCGCCTTCCCCGTCACCAGGCGCACCGCATGCTCTACTGTCCGGAACAATTCCGCTGCCCGGTCCAGCGTGGCCCACTCTCTTTCCTCCAGCAATCCCCGCTCGCGCAGGCGGCATAGGCGATGGCGCAAGTTGCCGCCGGGGCCGGCAAGTTCATGCCGTATCGCCAGGTAGCAAGCCAGAAAATCAATGTCGTACACCGCGCCCGGCGAAGTCTTGAAATTCCCTTCGCTGGATTCGCTGTGCTCCAGCCGCAGCCGCATCTCGCGCACTTCCCGGCTAAAGCCGCCCTCGCCCGCAAAACGCCGGCTCAATCCCCGCACTGCTCCCTCGGCCTGCGCCGCTGCCGTCGCCGAGCCCGCGATGGGCCGCAGCTTGGTAAAGGTAAGCGCTTCCCAGGCCTGTGCTTCCTGCGCGCAATAGGAATGCAGCTCAGCCGCGGTCACCACCAACTCGCCTTCGCTGCCCCGCGGGCGCAGGCGCGCATCCACGGGGAATACAGTGCCTTCCCGGGTATAGGCGGCCAGGATCTGCATGATCTGCCCGGCAATGCGGGTAGCGGCTTCCGCCGGCATGGTCTCTTCACGCACGAAGAGCACGTCGGCATCCGAGAGCAAGTCGAATTCAAACGTGCCCAGGCGACCCAGGGCCAGCACAGCTAATCCCTGCGGCGCGCCGGCAATGGCGAAGGCGGCGCGAATCGCATTGTCGGCGGCCCGGCTGGTCTGCTTCAGCGATTCGTAGACTGGGCGCGATTCCAAGACATCCGCCGCCCCGCAGGCGAACGTCTGGCGACGGTAATGCCGCCGCAACAGCGCCAGCTTCTCCCCGTAAGCCACGTGCGCCGCGCCCAGGTACTCCAGTTCCGGGTCGCCCATCGGTTCCTGGTTTGGCCCATTCTCCTGGCCAAACAGCCGCCCCGCTCCTTCCGCCGCTTTGGGCGCTGCCGTACTCAGCGAAGCAATCTCCTCTGGATGGCGCAACAATATGTCGGTCAGAAAATCGCTGCAACCGAAGAGAGCCAGTGCCCGCTCCACTGCCCGTGGCGAGCGCAACACCACGGCGTAACGTTCGGAGCTGGTAAAAGCGGCGCTCAGAAAGCGGTACAGGTTCCGCCGCGTCACCGCATCCAGTTCCAGGCGGGTGGCAATCTCGTACAGTTCCGCTGAATCTTCTCCCACTCGCTGCAGCAACTGCTGGTAGGGCTGTTCGAAGCCGCTCTGCTCTACCCGCGGCAGCAGGCGAAAGTCGGCTTCCTCTTCGCGGGCCTGTAATTGCTGGTGATGGATGATGCGCTCGTAGATTTCCGCCACCGCCGCCATGCGCTGCCGCACCCGGGCCGCAATGCCCTCGGGCGCGTATTGCAGGGTCCTGTCCGCTCCCACCGCGCGCTGCAGAATGTGCAGCTGTTCGGGCGCATCCGGCAGCCGGTGCGTCTGCTGCCCCTGGCGCAGCTGCAGGCGGTGCTCCACCTTGCGCAGAAACTCGTAGGCCGTGGTCAGCTCGTGAAATTCTTTGCCCGTGATGTGGCGCTTGTCGTGCAACTTCTGCAAGGAAAACAGCGTGCCGCCGGAGCGCAGCCAGGGCTCTGCCCCGCCGTACACCCGCTGCAGGCACTGCACCAGGAACTCGATGTCGCGAATGCCGCCCCGGTCCAGCTTCACGTCGGTGCGGCCGGACTGCAGCAGCGCCTGCCGCCGCCGCGCGCTGATCCTCTCCCGCGTGTCCAGCGCCGTTTCCACGGCCGCAAAATTGATGTGCGGGCTATAGACGTAAGGCTGCACGCCGCGGATGAAGGCGCGCGCCAAAGCGGCCGAGCCCGCGGTATGGCGCACCTTGATCAGCGCCTGCCGCTCCCAGTCGTGCGCCGTCTGCCCGTAATAGCTCAGCGCCTGGCTCAGGGCGATCGCCGGCTCGCCCTCCCCGCCCTGCGGCCGCAGCCGCAGATCAATGCGGAACACCCGTCCTTCCGCGGTCATACGCGAAAGAATCTGCGTCACCAGCTGCGCCAGGCGGATGAAGTACTCGCGGTTGGAGATAGCCGCCGTGGGCAGTTCTTCTCCGTCGCCGTAGAGATAGAGCAGGTCCACATCCGAGCTGTAGTTGAGTTCGTTGCCGCCCAGCTTACCCAGGGAAAGCACGGCAAAGGGCGTCTGCACCACGCGCCCTTCCGCATCCAAATGCTGAGGCGAGCCATAACGGCGGCGCATGGCGACTTCTGCCTCGCTCAGCGCTTCCTCGATCAGCACGCCGGCCAGCGCCGAAATTTCCGCCGTGGTTTCCGCCAGCGGCGCCAGGCCCAGCACATCGCGCAGCATGATGCGCACGTACTCCCGCCGCTTGAAGCGGGCCAGCACCAGGCTCATCTCCTCGCCGGCCGACTCCGCCGCCGGCACTGAACTGGTGCCCGCCGGCATCAGCCCGGGAGCGGCGCTGCGCGCGCGAAAGCGGGCAAACGCCTCATGCAGCTCTTCCGGGGCATAACTGCGATCCAGCACCCTTTCCTTGAGGAATACCTGCAGCAGCTCGGGACTGCGAACCAGAGTGTCGCCCAGAAACCGGCTGTAGCCGAAGACGGCCAGCGCGTAGTGGATGAGAAAGCGGTGGCGGTCGAGCAGCCGCACCAGCTCCCGCCCGCCGCCTTCCAGCAGCCGCTCGAACGAGGCCAGCGCGCCGTCTGGATCGGTTGAATCGGGCAGCAGCGTGAG
>JBLMXE010000106.1:0-14824 GCA_050257615.1 Chlamydiota bacterium
GGATGTGCTTACCCTGCCCCGCGCTTGCCGGGGGCGATGGCGGAACATGCCGTGTCGACCTGACATGGGAAGTGGGTTGGCCGGGGGTCAATCGCGCTCCCCCCGGAGGTCAAGCTCTCCGTTTACCTCACAGCCCCATGTGAGGACCATCACAGACCGTTTGGTCGCCGTTATTGCACACTGAGTGCAATCGCAACCGCTTTCCGCCGTACTAGCCACTTCTCTAAACACTCCGGAAGTATTGCCCCAGGCCGGAGGAGATACGCAAAAAGCTGTCGCCCCACTGCGTCTTTCGGCGCACCACGCCGCACACTCTGAGCAACTACAGGAGCAGAAGGATGGGGAAACATCACAGGATGGTTTTTGTCATCGTCGTAGCCTTGCTGACCGCGTCATTTCTCACCTCTTCCGGTCAGCAGCGAGTCTTTGCCAGCGTTCGAACCCAGGAAGCAAGCAAAACCCTGCTGGTCAGTCCGTCTTCGCTGGCTTTCAGCCTTCAGCAGGGTGGAAGCTTGCCGCCCTCCCAGAATCTCTCTGTGCAGAGCAGCCGGCAGGTAAGTTTCACCGACTCCGCTTCCGGAGGCAATTGGCTCTCCCTGCGCCCGGCCAGCGGCACCACCCCCGCCTCACTCGCAGTTTCCGTTAACCCGGGAAGCTTATCGCCGGGAACCTATCAAGCATCGGTGGCCATCTCATCCCGCATTGGCTCGGTGACCGTTCCCGTAACCCTGACCATCACCACCTCGGGCAGCGGCGGAGGGGGCAGCGCCGGCAACAGCAGTTATGTCTTGCTGGCCTGGAGTGAGCTGGGCATGCACTGCATGGATGGCAAGGACTATTCCATCTTCTCCGTCCTGCCTCCCTACAACACCATTTACGCCAAGCTGCTCACCAAGGGAGGGCAACCCGCCCCGGTCAATTCCGGCGTGACCCTCACTTATGCCGCCATGAAGGATACGGCCGGCTCGATCAATACCACTTCGTACGGTACCAGCTCCATTCCTCAAAAAACCAACTTCTGGTCCTATGTCCGCCTGCTGTTCCTGGGGCAGCCAAGTCCCGACGTGGGCCTGCACAACTACCCGGTGCAAAGCCTGACCCCTCAATCCATGACCTACGACAGCACGAAAGGTTTGTGGAAGGCAGAAGGCATTCCCACCGTTCCCTACGACGACACTCTTGCCAGCAACGCCTATCCCATGGTGCAGATCGTCGCCCGCAACTCCTCCGGCCAGGTAATTACGAATACCACGGTGGTGCTGGCGGTTAGCGACGAAATGAGTTGCAGGAACTGCCACGCGCCCAACAGCAACAGCGCGGCCATGCCTTCCGGCGGCTGGATCACGCAATATTCTGCTGAGCAGAATGTGAAGTTGAATATCCTGAAGAAGCACGACGACGACCACCCCATCTCAGCTGCCGTGCTCGACGCCGTGCGCGCCAAGGGCTATCCCGGCTACCAAGCCAGTCTCTATCAGACTGCCCTCAACGGCGGAGCCCTGAACAACCCGGTGCTGTGCGCCTCCTGTCACCAATCCAACGCCCTCAACGCCGCGGGCATGGATACGGGTGTAAAGGACTCTTCCGGCAACCTGCTGGTGCAGCCACTGACCGCCTCCATGCACTCCCTGCATGCCAATGTGACCTTGCCGGGCAGCAGTACTACACTTGACAATGCCACCGATCCCGCCGGCAGCTGTTACCAGTGCCACCCTGGCACGACCACCAAATGCCAGCGCGGCGCCATGAGCGGTGTGGCCTGCTATAACTGCCACGGCAATCTCAGCCGGGTCGGAATGTCTACGCGGGTCGGCTGGCTCGACGAACCCAGCTGCCAGATGTGCCACCAGAACGGCACCACCTATACCACCGCCTTCACCAGCAGCAATATCGGCCCGAGCGGAACACAGCGCACCAGCACCGATACTACCTTCGCTACCAATCCTGATGTTCCCGCCTCCGGTTTCAACCTCTACCGTTTCAGCCAGGGACACGGCTCCACCGAGTGCTCAGGCTGCCATGGATCCCAGCACGCCGAATACCCGACCAATCGTGCCAACGACAACGTGTACAGCACGAACTTGCAGGGCTATGCCGGCCGGCTCACTGAATGCACGGTTTGCCATGGCACCGCCCTTGCCACCACCGGCAACGGCGGGCCCCACGGCATGCATACCGTCGGCCAGGACTGGGTCAACAACCACCATGATTACGCATCCGATGGCCGCTACACCGCATGTGCCTACTGTCATGGCTCCGACTATCGGGGAACCTCGCTTTCCCGCTTGCTCGCCACCAAGACGTTCACCGTGGATGATGGCGGCACAAAGACCATCACCGCCGGCCATCAGGTCAGTTGCTACGATTGCCATAACGGGCCGACCGGAAACTGAAACTCGGCGAAGGTTGGCCGAAGGGCACAGCCTCGGCTGTGCCCTTTTAGTTCATAGCGGGCGCCTGGTGCGCCTTTTCTCCCAAAACAAATCGGGGCCCACCCTGGCGCTTTTTGCCAGGGGTGGAAACCAATCATGCAGGCGCAAACGGACAGACGGAACTGCTCAACAAAGCTCTTCTTTCTGAACCCGCCGCCTTGGCTATAATACTTCTCAATCCGGTTCCACCGTTCCCGCAGCTCTGTGTCGGCCCTTCGGACTGTTTCTAGACTTTTCCAGGTTCTAGACTTTTCCCAGGTGGCGGGAACCATGAAGCATCGCTTGAGGAGCAAGACTGCGATTCCCCAGGAACGGTCCCCTCGTGTGTCTCGGCCTGAGCCGGAATTGTGTTCGCCGCCGGCGGTGCAAAAATATTCGCTCGCGGGACCGGGACTGCTCTTCAGGAATCCGGCCTGGCAATCCGACCCTGCCGAACTTGGCAAGGTGGCGCAAGTCTGGAACTGGTGCGAGTGGCTGCGCATCAGCCTGATGGCCGCGTCTCTGCTGGCCGCGGGCATCGCTAGCGGGGCGAAAGCCAAGGTGCGGCAGGCTCAAAACCTGCAAGCCCTCTATCCTCCCTCTGTGGTTTCCGCGTCTGAAACGCACTCATCTCCGCTGCCGGCCGCGGATCCTGGCGGCCCCGCCACCCTCGGCGCTATCCATTATTGGTCCGATGACCTCTCCACCACTGTCACCGTCGGCCTGCCCGGCCTCGTCTTCTTTGCGGCGCACCGCCTCACCCATCCCGATCGTGTCTACTTCGATCTTCGCGGCACGCAAATGCCCGCCGATGTCCACGGCCGACTCATCCAGGTTGACGTCAGCGAAACCTTCGTCCACAAAATTCGCGTCGCCGAACGCAAAGGTGGGGTGACCCGTGTTGTCCTCGAGACCACACCACACTGCCATTACTCCGCCATGATTGCCTCTGACCCCTACCGGTTGATCATTCACCTCCACGCCTCCGAATAAGAGGGAGGCTCCGGTCTTAATTCCGGCTCGGCACGCCCGGTATCACCCGGCATTTCTGCCTTCGTAACAAAACCGCCGCGGGTCCCGACCAGCCGGCTAGGAGAGATCGTGTTTTTTCATCGAGTTGCATCGCACACTTACAATCGCAGAACAAATTTCGATTTCTGGCAGGTTTTTCTTCGCGGCGGCGTATGCTTTTGCCACTCGATGACCAGCCAGGTGCACTATGGGCTCTCAACCCTCACTCAAGTGTGCTCACTCTCGTGGTGGATTGCAAAGAGGTAATCAGAAATCCACGTGTCCTGATACCCTTAGGCCCGAACTCAAAAGCCTGCCTTGTAATCCTGAACCGATGGCGTTGATGCTGGCTGCTTTCCGTATGGGTCAGCACCTCACTGTTCTATCCCAGACCAGATGGACCGTGAACGCCCACACCACCGCCGCGGGCCCGGGAGCAGTTGTGGACCCGCGAGTCTGTCACCTGGCCACCTATCTTCTCGCCAACAGTGAGAAGCCGGTATGCCTGCATGACCTCGCCCGGCGTGTGAATTTGTCGGACTCTCGCCTGGCTCACATTTTCCGCCGCGACTTGGGCATCACCCTCCAGCAATTTCTGAAAACGGTACGCTTGCGCCGCGCCCGCCGGCTGCTCGAAACCACTTTTCTTTCTGTCAAGCAGGTCATGGTCAGGGTCGGATTGAACGACTCCAGCCATTTCGTGAGAGACTTCGAACAGATGTTCGGTGAGAGCCCGCGTAACTACCGCAAGAGTCACATGCATCTCCGTTTTCCCGTCGAGCCGGAATCGCCAACGAACAGCAGGAATGGCCAATAACACGGAATTGTGCCCGTTCCCGGCATTTGGCAAGCTGAGTGACGCTTCGGCAGGAAGGGCTCTTGCCCTCTCCTGATCCCCTAATCAGCGCTGCAGAGTAAGGTATTTGCTGACATCAGCATAGGAGGACTCATGCCCGATAAAATCTCGGTCTCTCAGGTGCAGGCCGCCATCGAGGCTGCCGGCGCCGGGTGGCAAGCAGGGGTAACCTCGGTTTCCGAGCTTCCCCCGGAGGAACAGGAGATACGCCTCGGAGTGATCCCGCCGCCCGGCGGATTCGAGGCTTTGATCCGCCGCTCGGAGGCCTTCCGCACGGTCGCCGCCACAACCACCGCCGGGCTGCCCGCTGCCCTCGACTGGCGAAACTTCAACGGGCAGAACTTCATCACCCCGATTCGCGACCAGGGTGGCTGCGGTTCCTGTGTCGCCTTCGGTACCTGCGCCGCCATTGAAGGCAAATTCCGGGTTCAGCGCGGCGACCCCAACCTCGCGGTTGACCTCTCCGAGGCCCATCTCTTCTTCTGCCAGGGTAGAGCCCAGGGCGTGACCTGTGCCACCGGCTGGATGCCCGGGCCGGCTTTTGCCTGCGCCGCCAATCCCGGTATCGCCGATGAGGCCTGTTATCCCTACGACCTAAATAACACCGATTGCAGCGGCCTGTGTGCGGATTGGCAGAACCGCGTCACTAAGGTGACCGGCTCACACTCCGTTGGCGCTGCCGATATCAAAACCAACTTGCAGAGCGGCCCCATCAGCGCCTGCTTCGTCGTCTACAACGACTTCTTCAGTTATCGCAGCGGCGTTTATTCCCATGTCACCGGAAACGTCGCCGGCGGTCATTGCATCGCCATCGTCGGCTACGACGATGGCCTCGGCTGCTGGATTTGCAAGAACAGCTGGGGCCCGGGCTGGGGCGAAAACGGCTTCTTCCGCATCGCCTATGGCCAATGCAGCATTGAGAGTTGGGCCGTGGTCGCGGCCGATGGCGTGGCCGAAACCTTCTGGCTCAACAATCGTCGTGTCCTCGGCCTCTGGACGATTGACCAGGACCGTAATGCTTGGGCCTTCCTCGATGGCAACATCGGCTGGCGCCGCATTGCTTATGACAACGACAACATCTTCATGGATACCCTGGCCCAACTCTCCGCCGCCAAACTGGCGAAGCGTCCGGTCAACGTCTATGAAGAATTGGGCGTTATCAAGCAGACTTATGTGCTGTGAAGAAGAAAGGAGCATGTTCATGCCTGCAGCAGGAAGCAAGAGCGCACGTGCCGCTGCCGTTGTCACCGAAATCAGCAAGCCCGTCAACGCACCGCCCGAACTGGAGGTGCAGGATAACCAGGGCCAGGCGGTTGCTGAGGCCCAGCCAGTGCCGTTATCGGATGCTCAGCTGGTAGCCATGGTCAACAGCGCCGCCGCCGCTACCGCCCCGGCCATGGAGCCACCCGGAGTCAGGGAAGCGGTACGTGGCGTCACCGCCGCTGTGTGGGTGCAAAACGTCCAGGTTAATGCGCTGTGGTCCATCAACCAGAACCGTAATTCCTGGGCTGCTTTTGCCGGCAAAGGATGGCAGAAATTCTCCGACAATTCGGATTCCGCTATCATGGCCTTTACCGCTCTGGCGGCTCATGCACGTGTGGCGCAGGGTCCGACTTCCTATCGGCTGGAGTCGGACAATAAGGTGCATGAGATCTACGTCTGGTGATGCGGAGCTTCCGGCGGACGGGAAAAGGCGCCCACAGCTTTTAGGCAAGATGCCTCTGAAGGCGGTCCCGTTCGCCGGCTAAGTCGGAGCAACGCGCTCGTGTCTCGCATCCAAATCTCCTCCGCGGACAACGGCAAGTCCCTTGCCGTGCGGGTAGGCGATGAGCTGGCTATTTCCCTGCCCGAGAATCCAACTACCGGTTACCGCTGGCAGGTGGATTCTTCGGGCTCATCTCTGATCCTGGAGAAGGACGACTTCGCGCTGCCGGGGAAAGTGCAAATGGGCTCCGGCGGCACACGCCTGCTCACCTTCCGCGCTGCGGCCGCCGGTCACGCCAGCTTGCAGTTGGGGTCACGCCGGCCGTGGGAAGAGGACAAGCCTGCCCTGCAGAGCTTCTCCTTATCCATCCAGGTTGAACCTCGGAGCTGAAGACGGTGTCAGGGCGCTGTGTTGGCTACATGCTGCGATGGCGCATGCGCGCCCTATGCTGCGGTCGCCGGGCGTGAACCCGGCGTCTCTTTCTTCGCCGCCGCAGCCGCTTCTTCCGCCTGCATTGTTTCAGCGTTAAACTGCGCGCCCACCAGGAGGGCGAACGCGGTCCAGTAGAGCCACAGCAGCAACGCCACGGCTGCCGCCAGAGTCCCGTAAGTCTTATTCAGTCTTCCGAAACTCCGCAGATACAGGCCCAGCGCGCTGGAGAGCACAAGCCAGGTCAGCAGCGCGATCACCGCTCCCGGCAGCGTGCTCCGGAAAGGACGCCGCACACTAGGCGCCCACATGTAGATCAGCTCAATCGAGAGCACCACGCAGGCGATCGAGACCGTCCAGCGCAAATACGGCCACAGGGCCACAAACACACCGCCCAAACCCGCCTTTCCCGCCAGCCATCTCCCAAACCCGGGGCCCACCACCATCAACGCCAGGGCCAGCACCGCCAGTGCACCCACGGTAAACATCAGGCCGATGGCCAGCGCTCGCTTGCGCACATAACTGCGGCGATCAGGCAAACAGTAAGCCACATTCACCGCCTCGATCAGCGCCGCCACCCCGCCCGACGCTGCCCAGATGGTTGCCACGATTCCCACGGAAAGGAGGCTGCCGCCATGCGGCGTGATCACGTCGCGCAGCACACGGCGCACCAGGCCCATGCTGTCCGACGGAATGAATCTGGCCATCAGTGTCAGGATCTGGTCAAACAGGTGCGGCAGAGGCACCAAGGCGAGCCCCGCCGCAAACGTAATGAGCAAGGGGAACAGAGACAGGATGAAGTAGTACGACAGTCCCGCGGCTAGCTGGCTGGTGTGATTCGACCTCACCCCCGTGTACGTCAGCCGGAGCACTCGTCTGCCGTAGGCCAGCCATTCCCTGCCCTTCTGCCGGGCCAGCACCCCACTGTTCAATCCAAACGGCATATCAACTCCCGCGGAGGCGGTGCGGCAGCCAATCTGAACCATTTGTGCGTGGCAGTCAACTCCGCCGTGCAGCATTGCAACAGGCGAGTGGTTTATACTCTTCCGGCCCGCAGGCTGCAAATCAGGAGATTTAGATGCAATCCGAAGGTTCGTCCGCCGCCGCCTTGACGCCCAGCATCGTCTTCGAGAACCTGCAGGCCTTTCAGCGGACTTTCGCGCTCAAGGCCGCTATCGAACTGGACATATTCCGCGCCGTCGGCCAGGGACCGGGCGACGTGGCCTCTATCGCCCGTCATGCCCAGGCGTCGGAGCGCGGCATACGCATCCTTTGCGATTTTCTCGTGGTCGCGGGCTTGCTGCAGAAAGAAGACGGGCGCTACCGGCACACGCCCTCCAGCGCCGCTTTTCTTGACCCCGCTTCCCCCACCTGCCTGGCTTCCATTGCTCGCTTCCTGTCCCTTCCGGAAATGCGCACGCCCTACGAACACCTCGCCGACATCGTGCGCAGCGGAAGGAAGACGGTGCTTCCGGGAGAGGGTTCGGTCGAACCCGAGAACCCGATCTGGGTGGAGTTCGCTCAGAGCATGGGCCCGATGATGGCGCCCATGGCCGGTCCCCTGGGGGCCATTGTGCTCGAAGGCCGCAACGGGCCCATGCGCGTGCTCGACATCGCCGCCGGCCACGGTTTGTTCGGCATCGAGATCGCCAAGCAGAATCCCCAGGCCCATGTCACCGGCCTGGACTGGGCTCCAGTCTTGCGCGTCGCCCTGGAAAACGCCCGCCGCGCCGGCGTCCACGAGCGCTACGATATGCTCCCGGGCAGCGCCTTTGAGGTCGAGTTTGGCGGCCCTTATGATGCCGTGCTGCTTACCAATTTCCTGCATCACTTCGACCCCGGGACCTGTGTTCAGCTATTGAAAAAGGTTCGCCGATCCCTCAAACCGGGCGGATGCGTGGCTACCCTCGAGTTTGTTCCCAATGAGGATCGCGTCTCGCCCCCTATGCCCGCCGCCTTCAGCATGACCATGCTGACCACCACGGCGGACGGCGATGCCTACACCTTCCGCGAACTCTCCGACATGCACCGCCAGGCCGGCTTTAACGCCGTAACCGCCCATCCCGTCCCCATGAGTCCGCATACGATTGTGATGGCCCGAGGCTAGGACTGGTGCTTGCCGTTTGTGACCCATTCAAGCAGCACGGCTTGCCCACGCTGCTCGGGCCGTGTTGCGATTTACACAACTTTATGGAATTGCAGGCGTTGAATCCCTCTTTTCGTACCATCGCCATGCCGCCCACTGCGTTCCCGACAGCTCTGTAAGGGGTACACTGGGATTAGAGCGTCAGCTGTGATCACTGCCATAGGCAACGGGGGAGGTGGAGTTTCATGCCGATCTGGAACCTCCAGGACATAAAATCCCGGTCTTCGCTAGTCCTGGCCCTGGGCTTCGGTATTTTGATCGCATTGATTGCCGTGCTCGGCTTTGGCGCCCTTCGCCGCGCCCGGGCCATTTATCACGAAATGGAATCAGCGCAGGACTCCTATCTGCAGATGGAGTCATTTCGCCGCGATATCGTCACCGACATGTATCTGGCGGACATTCTGGTGCGCGACTATTTGCTCGATCCCTCTCCCCAGAATGCCGCCCGCCATCGCGCCGAACTTCTCTCTATCCGCAACTCTCTGCAGGACCGCCTTGATTTGCTTTCACAGCACATACCGGATGCAGATAACCGGGGATTAAAGCGTCTGCAGTCCGAAGTCCAGGCCTACTGGGATTCTCTCGACCCCATCTTCGATTGGACTCTGCAGCAGAAAGCCGAAATGAGCTGGTCGTTCCTGCGCCATAAGGTGCTTCCGCGACGGCAGGCGGTCGTCGGCCTGGCCCACGAAGTCGCGCGTCTCAACGACGCCAATCTGCGTCGCGAGCGCGAGAAAATCCAGGACAGCCAGGACGCCTTCCATAGATTTCTCAAGGAAATCATGGCCTTTGCCCTGGCCCTGGGCGCTCTCGTCGCCCTCGTTACCACCTATCGCGTTGCGGTTCTGGAAAGACGTCATCAGGAACAGGGTGAGCAGATTCAGCAGACCCAGGACAATCTTCGCCGTCTGTCGCGCCGCCTGGTGCAGGCCCAGGAAGTCGAGCGCAAAGCCTTATCGCGGGAATTGCACGACGAAGTTGGCCAGACCCTCACCGCGCTGGGTATTGAGCTCGGCAACCTCGAAGCAGGCCGTAACCGGGATGGAGACTTCTTTCGCACCCGCATCGAGGAGGCCAAGCGGCTCAATTCAACCGCCATGCGCACTATCCGTGACCTCGCCATGGGCCTGCGCCCCTCCATGCTGGACGACCTCGGTCTGGAAGCTGCCTTACAGTGGCAGGGCCGGGAATTCTCTCGCCACACCGGTGTGCCCGCTTCCGTCCAGGTGCACGGCGCCCTCAACGACCTGAACGACGCGCAACAAACCTGTATTTATCGCGTGGTGCAGGAGGCCCTTACCAATTGTGCCCGGCACGCTAAAGCGCAGCACGTGCTGGTCACGATTTCGGAGCAGTCTGACGGCATTACCGTGGTGGTTCAGGACGACGGTGTGGGATTTCTGCCCGCGGGCGCCAATAAGGGCCTCGGTCTGGTCGGGATTCAGGAGCGCGTGCAGGCCCTGGAGGGCCGCTGCAAGATCGTCTCCCGCCCCAGTCAGGGCACTACCATTCGCGTCGAGCTTCCCCTGGGAGTCACGGCTTGAAAAAGATTCGCATCCTCATCGCCGACGACCACGGGGTGGTCAGGAAGGGACTGCGCCTCCAGTTGGAGCAGCAACCCGACTTCGAAGTGATCGGCGAGGCCAGCGACGGCCGGGAAGCCGTGGGAATGGCCGAAGAACTCACCCCCGATGTTGTCATCATGGATATCGCCATGCCCAACCTGAACGGCATCCAGGCCACGACTCAGATCGTGAAGAAGAACCCGCAGGTGGGCGTCATCATTCTCAGCATGCATTCGGATGAGACCTACCTCACCAGAACACTTACCGCCGGCGCCAAAGGTTACCTGCTGAAGGATAATGCCGATGTGGACCTGCATCGCGCCGTTCAAGTAGTGGCGCAGGGCAAACCCTTCTTCAGCCCCGCCATTGCCGATACCCTGCTGGAAGATTACATGCGGCAATTGCAGCAGCGTGGGCTTCAGGATTCCTACGACTTGCTGACCGAACGCGAAAAGGAAATTCTGCAATTGCTGGCCGAAGGGCGCTCCAACAAAGAAGTCGCCTCTACACTCGACTTGAGCCCCAATACCGTCGAGACTCATCGCACCAGAATCATGCAGAAGCTGGATCTCCACAGCTCCGCCGACATTGTGCTCTACGCGGTTCGCAAGAAGATCATCTCCTGAAATTGAATTCACCCGCGTGCGCGTTCTAAGTTACTGTTGCGCCACGGCTTGCATCCCCGCCCTCTTCGATTGGCAGAAAGCCGCCCTAGGCCATGTAAGAAGGGCGTAACCGGTTTTTCTGGCCGATATACAGCCTCGCCAGTATTTCCCCCGGCCGTGGACGGAAGTCATACTGCAAGTGTTTGGGGCTTCACTCCGCCTGTCTCCGAGGTGCAGCCACTGCTACGCTCGAGGTTCCGATGAACGCAGTTGCTACCGTTTTTCGAAGTGACTACAGCGCGTTTCTCGATGAGGTCTCCTCTGCCCAGGAGCGACTTCTCCTATTGGATTATGACGGCACCCTCGCTCCCTTTACCGTTCACCGCACTCGCGCCGTCCCCTATCGCCGCATCCCTAGCCTGATTGATTCCTTGATGACCGCCTGCAGGACGCGCGTGGTGGTGGTGACCAGTCGTGCTGCTCGGGATATCCCCCCCCTGCTGGGAGTGGATCCCCATCCTGAAATCCGCGGCTCGTATGGCTTGGAACGCCTCCTGCCGGACGGCACCTACGAAGTGGGCTACATTCCTGATGAGGGTCGAAAGGCATTAGAGGCCGCCGCTTTGTGGAGCCAGAAGGAGGGATGGGAAACGTCCGCCGACATCAAACCCGGAGCCTTCGCACTTCATTGGCGCGGCTTACCCTTCGACCAGGTTGAAGCTATCAGGAGTTGCGCATACACTGCACTGGCGCCCTTGGCCTGCCGCGGCAACTTGTTGCTGACCGAATTTGATGGCGGCTTGGAATTGCGCCTGCGCGCCTGCAACAAGGGCCACGCGGTGCGCTCGCTTCTCGCCGAGAGCGATCCCGGAACCCCGGTTGCCTATCTCGGAGACGACCTCGCTGACGAAGATGCCTTTCGCGCTCTTCTGGGCCACGGCCTGACCGTGCTGGTGCGTGCCGAATTCCGCCCCACTACGGCTCAGTTGTGGCTCAAACCACCTCATGAACTGATCCAGTTTCTCACCGACTGGGTGTGCTCCTGCGGGGGCGTGGCATGAATCCCTCTCGTCGCCTCATCGTCGTATCCAACCGCCTGCCCGTGACCTTGGCGAAAACGCCGGCTGGTTTCCTGGTGAAGCGCAGCAGTGGCGGCTTGGTATCGGCCCTGCTGCCGGTCATTCGGCAAAACGGTGGCTTGTGGGTGGGCTGGACTGGAACCGATTATGACCCTGGCGTTCAGAATGCCCTCGCGGCTAGCTCCTCTCAGATTCCCAGCGGTTCGCTGGTTCCTCTCTTCCTCACAGAAGAGGAGAAACAGTGTTTTTACCGCGGCTGCTCCAACGAGATCATCTGGCCCTTGTTTCACGACCTGACTTCACGCTGCGTCTTCAACCCTGCTTACTGGACCACCTATTGCGAGGTGAACGACAAATTTGCCGCTGCCGTCGCCGGCGTGAGCCATCCTGATGATGTGGTCTGGGTCCATGATTATCATCTGATGATGCTGGCGGATGCCTTAGTCAAACGGGAGCTGCGCCTGCGCCTGGCATACTTTCACCACATTCCCTTCCCCTCGCCCGACATTTTTGAGAAGCTTCCCTGGCGCAAAGAGATCCTTCGTGCCCTGCTGCAATTCCATACCATCGGATTTCAAACCACCCGCGATCGTGGCAATTTTCTTGCCTGTGTCCGTCGCTGTCTTAACGAGGTAAAGGAAACAGAGATGTCTTCCAGGGTCCTGGTGCAGGCCGACGGACGCAGTGCATTTGTCGGTGCCTATCCCATCAGTATTGACTTTGATGGATTCGCCACCGAAGCCGGTCTTCCCGATGTGGGCCTGGCCGCGCTGGCGGTGCGGCAGCGTCATGGTGGCGACGCTTTAATTCTGGGACTGGACCGCCTGGATTACACCAAGGGAATTGTGGAACGCCTTCAGGCATTCGAGCTGCTGCTGGCCACTCACCCTGAGCTGCGCGGCCGGGTAAGTCTGGCCCAAATTACGGTGCCTAGCCGCGAGGAAATTCCAGAATATCAGAGGCTAAAAGCCTCCATCGAAGAGCTGGTCAGCGGCATCAATGCCGCTTATGGAACACCAGCTTGGAGTCCGGTCCGTTACCTGTATGGCTCTCTTTCTCGGCGCGAATTACTGGCGTACTATCGCGCCGCCGACGTCGCCCTGCTTACTCCCTTGAACGATGGCATGAACCTCGTGGCCAAAGAATTCTGCGCCTCCCGGGTTGACGAACGTGGAACCCTGGTGTTGAGTGAATTTGCCGGCGCTGCCCAGGAACTCGGCGGAGGGGCGCTGCTGGTCAACCCATACGACAGCCAAGGCATTGTATCCGCCGTCCTCCGCGCCCTCCGCATGAGCATAGCCGAACAACGCCAAAGAATGCGGGCCCTGCGCACCCAAATTCACGGCCATGACGTGTTTCGCTGGGCGGACTCCATCTTCGGTTACGGTCCGAGTTTTGCACCCGCGCCGCTGGCGCGCCCAAGTTCGGCAACCATTCCTGCCGGCTCCTACTCTGCCGCTCTGGCGTAAAGCCTTCCCTGTCGCCGGACTTCGCCTATTGAGCCCCGCCCCGGCTCAGGCGCTCTAGGGTATGATGGAGGGCATCCGCTTGCAGGAAAATATCTGTCTGAACGTAGTTCCGCTTACACAACTTTACAAGCTCTTTACCGAATGTTACACACAATGTCCCGCAGGCGTGATAATTAAGGTGAGCACCAGCAGCACAACTCTACAGCACAGGAGACGACTGCGCTCGTCCTCGTGCAGCCCACACTGCTTGTGTGCCTTGGGAGACTCGAATGAGTTTGCGACGCCCTTCGATGTGGTTGAGCTTTGCCCTCGCCTTCTCCTTTTGTTTCGCCCTGGGCTGCGGTTCCAGCAGCAAGAGCTCGAACCCGGCCCAGTTGCGCATCATGAATGCATCCCCAGTGCAGCAGAGTATCAATTTGCTGATTGATAACAACACAGTTCAAACCGGAATCGTGTCCCAGAGCGCCAGCGCTTACGCGTCTCAGGCCGCGGGAACCTACACCGCCCAGGTCGAGGCCTTCAGCACCACCAGTTCCCTGGCGTCGCAGAACATCACCCTCACCAGCAGCACTTATTACACCCTTCTTGCCGTAGAACCCTCCGCCGGTTCCTCCAGCCTGAACCTGACCTTGTTGACTGACGACAACACCGCCCCCGCCTCCGGCGATTTCAAACTGCGCATCATCAATGCCTCTCCTGACTTCGGCAGTCTCGATGCGTATATCACCGCTCCCGGTGCAGGCATCTCGGGCAGTCCTAGCGTCAGCCATCTCGCTTTCCAGGCTGCCTCCTCCTACCAGACTCTCCCTGCCGGCAGCTACGAGGTTTACTTTAGCGTCTCTGGCCAGCAGGTCATCTCTGTGGACAGCGGACAGTTCACCTTTGCCGCCGGGCAAGTACGCACCCTGGTACTCATGGATAATTTTGGCAGCGGCTTCACCTCTGCCCTCCTCGCCGACGTCAACTAGTGTTCGGTTAGTTGCGGGCGGGCGCCCGATCACGCGAAAGTCGCCATGCTCAGCACGACCGCTTGCGAGCGGATTAGGACGGCCATGACCCACTGCGCATTCGCACCGCCTCCCAGCCGGCGTCATGCTGAGCGACTTTAGTCGCGAAGCATCTCGCCTGTTCCACCACGTATTTGCTGGTGCGCGCAAAACCCAGCGGACGGAAGGTGGGGCATTCCCGTCACCGGGAAACCAGTTCCGAAATGGAACCATCCCGGCGGCGCTCTCAATCTTCCGTTACCGCCGCCGATTACACCCGTAAATTGCGTCCGCACGCAACCCCGCCTACTATCCCTATTGGTGCAGGCATGCAGTTCCTGGTAGTCACCCACGATGCGCCCATGCAGGAGGTCTTCCGCCACGTCCTCGGCGAAATGAATGCGGCGGTAGAGTTCCGCGGTGATGCCACGTCGGGCCGGGCAGCCATGGAAGAGCAGCGGTTCGACGTGGTAGCGATTGATTGCGATGACCTTTACCAGGGCAGCAGCCTGCTCCACGCGGCGCATGCGTCGCGCCCCAACAAGAGCTCAGTCGTGCTGGC
>JBLMXE010000107.1:0-6206 GCA_050257615.1 Chlamydiota bacterium
GGGGTGCCGTCGAGCAGCAGGATGCGCTCAATCAGCACCTCGGCGTGGCCCATCTCCTCGATGGATTCTTTCTTGGCCAGGCCGGCCAGCTTGTAGTAGCCCCAGTTCTCGCACATTTCCGAGTGCAGAAAATACTGGTTGATGGCGGTCAGCTCCGCCTTGAGCACCTGTTGCAGCACAGCGATGACTTTGGGATCGCCTTTCACCTTGCGCCTCCGCAGATGGAGCTACGGGCGCTTTGCAGCACGCCCAACGCACAACTATATCATCAGGCGTGCATCTGCTAGCAAAGGGAGATGACCCCACCGTTCACAAGAACCGTGAAGGACGGGGCGCCCACATCCAACTTTATTTTCCGCGATAGCTGACCCGCCAGATGGAGTTGGAGCCGTCGTCGGTCACCAGCAGCGAGCCGTCGGGCGCCACGGCCACGCCTACGGGACGGCCCCAGGCATCGCCGTTGGGCAGCACGAATCCGGTGAGGAAGTCCTCGTACTCGCCGCTGGCCTGCCCGCTCTGGTGCAGGGGAACGCGGATTACCTCGTAACCCGCGCGGGGCGCCCGGTTCCAGGAGCCATGCTCGGCGACAAAAAGGTCTCCCTGATATTGCGCCGGAAACTGCTTGCCGGTATAGAACACGGGTCCCAGGGAAGCGCTGTGCGCCTGGATCAGCACGTCAGGAACAATGGGCGGGCCTTTCAGCTTAGGATGCGGCTGCCCCTTCAAGCGCGGATCGGGATGCTCGCCCAGGTACCACCACGGCCAGCCATAGAAGCCGCCTTCCTGCACGTGCGTAACGTAGTCGGGCACCAGGTTATTGCCCAGGGCGTCGCGCTCGTTCACCGAGCACCAGAGCTGGCCGGTCTTGGGATTGATGGCCAGGCCGCCGCCGGGATTGCGAATGCCGGAAGCATAAACCCGCATGCCGGAGCCGTCAGGATTAAAGGCCAGGATGTTCGCGCGGTGCTTTTCGGCGGCATGGGTGAGCGGGTTATCTATATTGGAGCGCGAGCCCACGCCCACGAACATGGTCTTGCCGTCGGGCGAAAACTGGATGTCGCGGGTCCAGTGGCCGCCGCCGGCAGGCAGACTGGCAAGGTGCTGTGGTTTGCCCGAAGCTTTCATGTCGCCGTTGTGATAAGGGAAACGCAGCACCGCGTCCGTCTGTCCCACGTACACCCACTGCGGGTTGGGGCCCGGAGGATAGAAGTTGATGCCATAGGGCCGGTTCAGGCCGCTGGCGAACACGGACATCTGCTCCGGCTTACCATCCTTGGTGATGCCGCGAAAAACGCGGATGTCGCCGGCCGCACTTTCGGCCACGAAAATGTCGCCATTGGGTGCCGTGCGGATCAGGCGCGGATTGTCCAGCCCGGTGGCGTAAAGCTCTACCTTGAAGCCGGCGGGCGCCTGCGGCCACACCTTGGCGGGCCGGGCGACCACGTCGGGACCGTTATCAGCCGAGGGCGTCTCGAAGGGAGGAGGCAAATCCTTGAGCGTGATCTTGCGCACCTTGCCCGGCTGCTCGTAGCGGAAATCGGTGAAGGGCGGCTTGGGCGGCGGATCCTTCAGCGTGCTGTTCATCGCGGTGGCGGGCGCAGCCGGCCGGTTGGCCGCCTCGCGCGTCGCTGGCTGGCCCAGCGATTTTACGTAGGTGACGATTCTCCAGCGCGTACTCTTGGGCAGCTTGGCCCAGGACGGCATGCCGTTCTGCGGGCTGCCCTTGGTGATGAACCAGTACACCTCGCCTGGGGTGACGGTTTCCAGCGCGCCATCCACCAGCGCAGGAATGTTGCCCGAACCTTGCGCGTCTTCTCCGTGGCAGCGGGCGCAGTACTGGTGATAGAGCTTCTGGGCGGCGGGAAGAACCTGCTTCTGCCCGGCGTAGGGGTCCTTCAGCCGTTTGGCCCACGCGGGCGCATCGTGAAAATTCTTGTTCTGCGCCTGCAGGGAAGGAATCAGGGCAACTGCCAACGTGAAAGCTGTGAGGGAACGCAGCACCACGGGCGTAGCGGTCTTCAATTTTTCCTCCAGGGCTGAATGCCCCGCAATTTGTATGTTGGATGCAATTGTATAAGTTGCGATTCGGAAAGGGCCAGCCGGGAGAAGAATGTCGGGAAGTGACCCGAAAAGGAAACTGAGTGCGAACAGCCGGGGCTGTGCGCACTCAGTTGGCAGCCAGTTTCAGGATCAGCGCTTGGAATCGCCTACCGCCCGCGGCGGCAGCGGCTCCATGGCCTGCGCCGGGGGCGGCGCCACATGCTCCTGGGACTGATAGCTGGAGGCGATACGCGCGTGCGAAATCGCCAGCGAGGCCGCAGACATGTTGTGCGGGTGCCGCTGCTCCAGGGCTCCGTAGCGGAAGCCGGTGGCGATCACCGTGATCTTGATCTGCTCCTTCATGCTTTCATCCTGAACAGCGCCGAAGATGATGTTGGCGTCGTCGTCGGCCGCACCCTGGATGATCTGGCAGGCTTCGTTGACTTCCCTCAAGGCCAGCGAACTGGAGCCGGTAATGTTGATGAGCAGGCCGCGGGCGCCGAAGATGCCGCCGTTATCCAGCAGGGGCGAGGAGATGGCGCGTTTGGCCGCTTCCGAGGCCCGGCGCTCGCCGGAAGCCATGGCCGTGCCCATCACGGCGTAGCCCATGCCTTCCATGGTAGTGCGCACGTCGGCAAAGTCGCGGTTGATGATGCCGGGCACCTGGATGATGTCGGAAATGCCCTGCACCGCCTGGCGCAGAACGTCGTCGGCCACCTTGAAAGACTCGAAAAATCCCGCCGCATTGGCCACGCTCAGCAGTTTTTCATTGGGGATGACAATGACCGTGCCCACCGACTGCATGAGCTCGGCAATGCCCTGCTCCGCCTGCGCCATGCGCCGCTTGCCTTCGAAGCCGAAGGGCTTGGTGACCACGGCCACGGTGAGAGCGCCCAGTTCATTGGCCAGCGAGGCCACGATGGGAGCCGCGCCGGTGCCGGTGCCGCCACCCAGGCCGGCGGTGACGAAGACCATGTCCGCGCCTTCCAGGGCGTCAATCAGCGTGTCGGTGTCCTCGAGAGCGGCGCGGCGGCCGACTTCGGGATTCGCGCCCGCGCCCAGGCCGTTGCTCAGCTTGCTGCCGATCTGAATTTTCAGCGGCGCGTGCGAGAGGCGCAGCGACTGCAGGTCGGTGTTGGCCACCAGGAATTCCACGCCTTCCAGTCGCGCCTCAATCATGCGGTTCACAGCGTTGACCCCGCCGCCGCCCACGCCCACCACCTTGATTTTTGCCGGCGGTTGTGGTCCGTTATCCAAGCCCACCCGAAGTTCCGTAACTTTGTCGCTCATAGCCTCTCTTTTCGCGCGCGAAATAGAGTTTTCTAAGTGCAGCGTAAGTGGTGCAGTCGCCCGGCACAATAAGGTGATAAGCGTAGAAGCACACGTAGGGTTGTGGAAAAGGCGGAAGATTTCGCGATGGCTGCGCAACCAATGTTCTCTGCCTTGCTATTTCGTTCAACCGTCCGAGTGTGTGTGACTGCTCAGAGGCAGTCGGCTACCCAGGTCGAAGATAAAGCTGTAACCAGCAGACGCAAATCCTGCAATGAAGAGTACGTAATGTCTCCGTCGGTCGTCGCGCTTGCCTGATGAGCGGGGCGCCCTGCAATAAAGATGAGCTGGAACGCTTCGTATCAGGGCATGGCTTCAGCCATGCCGGCCCCGCCGCAACCAGAGCCGGCTTTAGCCGCTGTGCTTGTCCGCAGGGCCTGAAGGCGAATCTCTTAAGCAAGCCTTCGTCGGCACGACTGAAGTCATGCCCCGATACAACCCTTCCACGTCCAGGGAGGACTAAAAAAGCCCTGGCCGCCGCGGAGCGGCCAGGGCGAGGATTTGCTAAGCGACCTCTAGAAGATGAATTTCAGGCCCAGCTGCAGGATGCGCGGGTTGTGCGCTGCGCTGGAATTCAGGAAGTCGGCCTGACCAATGCAGGAGGCCCCTGTGTCTCCGGAGCAGTCGTAGGAGTTCGTGCCGGAACTGAAGTTCCCGCCGATACCTCCGGAGCCGCCGGAGATGGGAGCGAAACTGGTGTGGTTAAAGACGTTGAAGGCTTCTGCGCGGAACTCGAAGGCGATCTGTTCATGAATGGTGAAGTGCTTGAACAGGGCCATATCGAAGTTGGTATAGCTGGGGTTGCGCAGGAAGTTGCGGTTTACGTTGCCGAAGGTGAGGCCTTGGGGCAGAGCGAAGGCGGCAGGGTTGTAATCCAGATAAGGACCAACGCTGCCGAAAGCTCCGTTGGTGCCGGCATAAGGATTGCCGATCAGGTCGAGGTAAGACCCGGTGCCCACGCCGTTGCCCACGCCCGCGCTGTCGCCGAAGGAAGCGCCGTTCGTCACACTGAAGGGGGTACCGGTGCTGTAAGCGACGATGCCCGACCACTGCCATCCGCCCGCCACTTTATCCAGCAGACTCGAGCCGCGCAGGAAGGGCAGGTCATAGACATAGCCAATGTTGAGGATGTGGCGCTGGTCGAAGTTGGAACTCGCCCGCGCCGAAGAGGGATTGTAGGAATTGACGAAGGTGCCATCGAAGCGATCGGAGGAGTCGTCAATCGAGTGCGCGTAGGTGTAGGCCACGTTCAGCGTCAGCCCGCCCATGCTGTGGCGCAGGCTCGCCTGCATAGCATGGTAGGTGGAGCTGGCCATGTTCTGCAGGCCGTTGATGGTGGAATATCCCAGGTAGGGGCGGAAGGCGTCGGCGGCCACGTTGCCGCAGGCCACGTTCAGATTGAGAAACGCCGGACTACCGGGTGCCACGACCACGCCGCTGGGGGTGGTCATGGTGCCGCAGTCATCATGCCCGTTGGCCCCAATGGGCTCACCCGGCTTATAGGGATTGAGGGAAGCTGGCACCGGATGCAGCTGGTTGAAGTCCAACTGCCGCGCCAGGTGCGTGCCCTTGCTGCCCACATAGGAGAGGGTAGCGACGGTGTTTTTCACGATTTCGTGCTGCACGTCCAGGTGCCACTGCTGCACGTAGGGAAACTGCGCGCTGGTGGGAATGGAATTGACGCTGAGTGGGAACGACGGATTGGTAGCCCCGGGCGCGGCGGGAATGATGCGGTTATAACCGCTGGTAATAATGGCGCCGGTAACCGGGTTGACGACGCTGGCAATATTGGACTGGGTAGCTGCCAGCACACCGGGAGGCGAATTCTCCAGCGACTCGGTGTTGGCTTCGTTGCCGTTGGTCTCCTCCCAGAACATGCCCCAGCCGCCGCGGATGGCCCACTTCCCGTTGCCGAACGGATCATAGGCAAATCCGATGCGAGGCGCAGGGTTGAACAGGTGGCCGCTCATGCAGCCGTCCGGCACCCCAGAGGTGACGCCGCACTGCACGATGCCGTCATAGGGATTCGCATTGGGGAATGCTGTGCCGGGTCCGTAGATCAGGGCGCCACTTACAGGGTCAACTCCCGGAGCCGCGGCGGGGTCAAATTTTGCGGGATCGAAGTTATAGGCCTGGTGATTCTTTTCCTTGTAAATACCGTACATGCTGACGCGCAGGCCCAGGTTCAAGGTCAGCCGGTCGGTGATGCGCCAGTCATCCTGGAAATAGGGCTCGAAGGTTTTCTCCCGGTTGTAGTACTTCACTACGTTGCTCTGCTGACCGAAGCTGGCAATGTTGCCCATCAGCATGTCGGCGAAGGGATTGCCGGTGCTGACTTGGCTGTTACTGCCGTCAAAAGTCAAAAAGCCGGGAGTCCCGCCGGGGCCCAGTTCGCCGCCCAGTTCGTTCTTCTGGCGGAAAGCCGAGAAGAAACCAAACTGCAGGTTGTGGCGCCCCACGATCTTGGTGACGTTGTCGCGCAGGGTGTAGGTTGGGTTGGAGTTATAGGTTCCGTTAGGAATGTACCCTGGATCCTGCCCAAAGTTGAACTGTGAGCTGCCGCCGGTAAGAGTAATACCCGGAATGACCGGGCCCGAAGCCGTGTTAAACACTCCAAACAGCGTTCCCATGTCCATGCCGGCAGGCCGTTTCCAGGCGTTGGGATCGGGGAAGCCGGTGTTGTTGAGGATAATGTGGTCGGTGGTGTAGCTGACCACGAATTCGTTCAGCAGGGTGGGCGAAGCAGTGGTGTTCAGGCGGGCCACCAGGCTCACGCCCGGGCCGTCAAAGTTGGTGCCAATGGTAGGGAAGTCGCCGGCGTTGGTCCACAGCGGCGT
>JBLMXE010000108.1:0-9403 GCA_050257615.1 Chlamydiota bacterium
ACCGATCCGCTGACCTGCGGCGACTGCTCGGCCGTGATCTGCCGGGTCTGCGGCACGCCCCTGGAATCGCCCGACGAGTTGGGCATTGGATAATCCATGAACCCGCGCCCCGGCGCCGCCCCGCAAGTCGAATCCCAGGCCGCTGCACAACCCAGCCTGATCCGCGGGCTTTCGCTGCTCGATTCGGTGCTGCTGCTGCTGGGCGGCATCATCGGCTCCTCCATTTTTCTGACCGCCAAGGACGTGGCCGGCCCGCTGCCTCATCCCCTGTACTTCATTCTGGTCTGGGTGCTGGGAGGCGTGGTCTCGCTGTTCGCCTGCTTCGCCTTCGGCGAACTGGGCGCCATGTATCCCGATTCCGGCGGCCAGTACGTTTACATGCGCGAAGCCTATGGCGACCTGGTTGCCTTCCTTTACGGCTGGATGATCTTCACCGTGAGCAATGGCGGCACCATCGCCGCGCTCGGAGTGGCGGCGGCGGTGTACCTGGGGGAAATTGTGCCTTTCCTCTCTGCCCAGCACGTAGTCTGGAGCGGCTGGGGCCTGACCATCAACCGCACTCACCTGGTGGCGCTGGCCTCCATCGCCTTCACCACCTGGATGAACGTGATCGGCCTGCGCCGAGGCGCCGTGCTGCAGAACATCGCCACCTGGCTGAAGTTTCTGGCCATGGCGGCATTTATCCTGCTGGGCTTCGCGGTGGGCAAGGGTTCGTGGTCGCACTTTACTCAGACCGGCGTGGCGGCAGGCGCACACGCTTCCGGCCTGCTGATGGGCGGCAGCTTCTCCGGCTTGATGGGCGCCTTTGGCGTGGCCCTGATTGCAGTCTTCTGGGCTTACGACGGCTGGGTGTACATCACCTGGGTAGCGGGCGAGGTGAAGGAACCGCAGCGCAACCTGCCCCGCGCCATGGTGCTGGGCGTGCTGTGCGTGGGCGTCATCTACGTGTCTATGAACCTGGTTTACCTGTATGCGCTGCCCATGAGCAAGATAGCGGGCACCGAGACTATCGCCCATGCGGCTGCCGTACACCTGTTCTCGCCCGCGGCGGCAGTGTGGCTCTCGGCCATGATCGCGCTTTCCTGCTTCGGGGCCAATGCCAGCTGCATCCTCTCGGGCGGGCGGGTGTATTTCGCCATGGCCCGCGACGGCGTTTTCTTTCAGAAAATGGCCGAGGTGCATCCCCGCTGGCGAACCCCCGCGTTCAGCCTGATTGGGCAGGGGCTGTGGGGCGCGATCCTGGTGTTTACCGGCCGCTACGACCAGCTCTACACCTACGTGATGTTCATGATGATTCTTTCCTACGTAGCGGGGGTAGGCGCCCTGTTCGTGCTGCGCCGTAAGCGCCCGGACATGCCGCGTCCCTACCGCTGCACCGGATATCCCTGGCTGCCGGCGCTCTATCTGGTGATTGCCGGCTTATGGGCGGCCAACACCTTGCTGGAACGCCCCAAGGAAGCGCTTGCCGGCCTCGTGATTGTGCTCATCGGCGTGCCCGGTTATATCTACTGGAAGCGCGCCAGCCGCAAGGCAGGCTGAAGATGGCCAATCGCTTGACCACATAAGGATCTGCGGAGAAGGCCTGCGAAAAGGCTGCGGGACGGCCCAAGGGTACGGCACGGTTCACTGCGGCGCATAACCCAGAGCCTTCAGATAGTCGTTCATCTTCTGGCGATCCTGGAGTTGCTCTCGTTTGCGCTGCGCCGGCGGTGGACTGGTCGCTGGCCCACTGGCGGCAACCTCCTCCCGTTGTAATTGGCGGCTCAGAATCTCGGCCACGGCTTCGTCAGCGGCTGCGCGATTCACCCTTTCCCGCGAATCCGTGCCGTACTTGTAAAGTTCGGCGGCTCGCTTGCTGCTTACGATCAGGTGCCAGGCAGGGGTCACGAGGGACTGCAGATCGCTGTTGAAGTTGGGCGCCCGCGGGTCCTCGTACATCGCCGTAAGCTCGGAAATGGGGGCCGGCCAGCGCCGTTGGCTGGCTTCACCCTTGGTCCAGGCCTCCTCCATGGCCACGCCGGGGAAGGGCCCCGGCGCCCCGCCGCTGAGGGTAAGCAGGGTCGCCGGCAGCCACATAAGGGAGACGGGGCGGTCCACCTTTATTCCCGCCGGAATTCCCGGCCCTGCCATGATCAGAGGCACGTGAATCAGCTCCCAATAAAGGCTGTTGCCGTGCGACATCAAGCCGTGTTCGTTGAACCCATCCCCATGGTCAGCGGTAAAAACCACGATCGTGTCGTGGAGCAATCCGCGCTCCTGCAGGCCGCGCTGCAGGGAAGCTATTTCGCTATCCAGGCAGAAAATGGAGGCGTCATAAGCGTCTACCTCGTCCTGCACTGCCGCCGGTGTGAGCTCGTGTAAATGGGGATTGCCGAGGAACACCAGTCCCGGCGGCCGGGCCCGCCGGGAAAAGCGGTGAAAGCAGTGCATCGGGGGCAGATAGGGCCCATGCACGTCCATGTAATTGGCCACGATAAAGAATGGTCCCTGGGAGCGGTCGAGCCAACGAAGGATTTGGCGGTTAACTTTATCGCCCCGCGAGCGGCCAACGGCGGCGCGCAACAGCTTCAACTTGAGCAGCATGTTCTGCAGTCTCTGGCCCATGTTGGTCTGGGCCAGAGCGCTGATCAGAGAAGTAAAGTCCTCGAAGTGCATGAAGCCGCGACCAAATCCCAGGCGGCGGGCAAAGTACCACCAGTTGGCGGAAAACGCCGCAGTGCGATAGCCGCGGGCGCGAAACGCTTCCGCCAGCGTCGGGAAGCGTCCATCCAGGTAAGAATCAGGCCGGTCGGCCGCGTGTTCATGGGGCAGGCGCCCAGTGAGCAGGGAGGCGTGGGAGGGAAGCGTCCACGAGGCGGCAGAGACAGCGTTGCTGAACAGCGCCCCCTGGGCGGCAAACTGAGCCAGACCAGGGCTGGTGTTGCGGCCATAACCGTAGGCGGAAAGGTGGTCGGCGCGCAGGGTATCCGCTATGATCACCAGCACATTGGGCGCATGAGCGGCAGAGGAAACCTGGGCCAGTTGATGTCGCTCCTCAAGCGCGCGTCGCAGCGGCGGCAATCCCGTAGATAATAGGGCAAACAGTGCCAGCCAGGGCAGGCTGCGCCACTGGAGAGATTTCCATCCCGCCGGAAACTTGTACACGCTCAGCCCCAAAACCGCAGCCAGCACCAGCGCTACGATACGCAGAACCAGCCGCTGCTGGTGGGAGCCAACGCCGACGGTGGTGAAATCATAGAAGAGAATCAGGAAAAAAATAGAATTGGCTGCGGTCAAGAGCACGCGGTCGCTTACAAACCTGGCCAGTAACGCCAATCCGCAACCCAGCGACAGAAGGATGAGCAGGTCGAACAATACCGCGATCCACGGCAGGTCGGGATTGCGCAGGAGCGGGAAGCGCCAGTACGCGGCCCCTTCCAGGAGCCCCGTCAGCAAGCCACACCACAGGGACGAAACCAGTACAGCTATACCAGATTTGTATTTCATCAGCCGGCTTGGCGGCCGCATTGACCGTTGAGCAGACGGTCAGCTAAGGCATGGCCGCGGCAGTTGCAACAGGGTAAAAAACTACCGCACAGTAATTGGGCAAGATATTAGCTGCTGGGAGAAGGAAAAGAAAGAGTTTTCTTGAAGTTTTTGTCGTAAACCGATATTTCTTGAGCTCCGGCCAGGAGACCCCGGCGAACCGCGGTTCTCTCCTCTGAGACTTGTGCCCCGGCAGAGCGGTCAGGCAGCCGTTTCCGCTCACCTGCTTCTAGCGGAAAGTTTTTCCGAGTCGAGATTATATGTATATACATCGGGCGTGCTCTCCTCGGCGACACCAATCGGGATCCTGGCCGACGGCATCACCACCGCACCCATGGCCGGGCTGCCCCTCAGCCTGATTCCAACTTTTGCCGTGCCACTGCTGGCGCTTCTGCACATCATCTGCATCGCCCAAGCTGCACATTGGGAAAAAGGGACGCGGCCCGCGCAAAGAATGGCCTACAGCAACGCGAAATAGCGCGGGGATTAGCCTTAGCCCCTGGAGTTCCAGGTTCAGGGGCTGAGGATTTAGGGTGCGGAGCGCTGAATTGGCTGAATGCTGATAGCTGTTCTAAACCGGCACCGCCGTTTTGCGCGGCGGATTGAAAAACGGCAGCTTGGCGACGGTAGCGGTCACCGTCTTGCGCGCCGACTCCACGGTGAACTCCATTTTCAGCTTGCTGCCCGGCTGCGAGTGCTCGCGTTGCACGCTGGCCAGGGCGATCATTTTCTTGAGCAGCGGCGACCAGGTGGTGGAGGTAGCCTTGCCCACCTGCTTGCCGCCTTTGTACACGGGCACGTGCACGCGCGAGGCGGTGCTGGGCGTCTGCGGCGCCATCCCTAAGTCGTCGTAGAAGCGCTCGACTTCCGACCATTCCAGTTCCAGACCCACCAGTTGTCGCGGCGAGCCCTTCTTTTGCTCTTCCACCAATGCCCCACGGCCGATGAAGTTCTCTTTCTCCAGGTGCACCAGGCGACCCAGCCCAATTTCGTAAGGCGAGTACTTCTGCTCGGAAATGAGCGCCTTTTTGCTGCTGATGTAGTCCACTTCGATCAGGATGAGCCCGGCCTCGATGCGAGCAACATCCAGCGCCAGCATGCCCGTGGGGTGGACGTCAAACTGCTTGCCCTGCTTCATCAGCGCGTCCCACACCTTGACCGCATCGCTCCACGACACCCAAATCTCGTAGCCCAGGTCGCCGGTGTAGCCGGTGCGCGAGATATCCACCGGCACGCCTTCAATCTTTCCGTGGGTGACACGAAAATATTTCAGGTTGGTAATGTCGGCGTCGCTGACCGCTTTGAGCAGCTTGGCGGAAGTGGGCCCCTGCACGGCCAGAGCCGCCGTCTTCTCGGAAATGTCTTCAATCTGCACGTCCATGCCCAGCGCGTTCTGGCGAAACCAGCGCAGGCTGGGATCGGCGGCAGTCCAGCGGTACTTATTTTCTTCCAAGCGGGTGATGGTGCCATCGTCAATGACCTTGCCGTCTTCATCGCACCAGCAGCAGTAGATGACTTGGCCGACGGCGACCTTATTGATATCGCGCGCAATCACGCGGTTCACCAGGCGGGTGGCGTCCTTGCCCGTCACCATGTACTTGAACAGCGGCGAGATATCAATCAGGGCGGCCGCGTTGCGAATGGCGTTGTACTCGTGCTCGTGGTGAGTTTCGTACACGCTGACCGTGTAGTAGCCCGACCACTCGCGGTAGTTCAGGCTGTAGCACAGAGGAAAAGTGCGCTCGTGGAATGCGGTTCCGACCGGCAAGGTGGCTCCTGCGATGCTTTGTGTATGAAGCCGGATTATAGCCACGGCGACGGGGCAGCAGCAAGAACGCACGCAAGACAAATCCTCGCGCCTCGCATACAATGTGGCTTCATTCCGCCCAATCCTTATGCCTGCTGCAAATCATAAGTACGACGTCATCGTCATCGGCGGCGGCCACAACGGACTGGTTAATGCCGCCTACCTGGCACGCGCCGGCAAAAAAGTGCTGGTGCTGGAGCGCCGCTACGTACTGGGCGGCGCTGCGGTCACGGAAGAAATTATTCCCGGGTTTAAGTTCTCGGTCTGCTCATATGTCGTTTCGCTGCTGCGCCCGGAAATCATCCGCGACCTCGACCTGCCGCGTCACGGCCTGGAAATCCTACCCCTCGACGGCACCTTCACGCCCATGCCCAATGGCGACCACCTGTGGCGGGTGAACGATCACGGCAAGACGCGCCGTGAAATCGCCCGCCACTCCAAGGTGGACGCCGAAGCCTACGAAGAATTCGGTAAGGCCATGCAGCAGATGTGCCGCTTTGTGAAGCCCATTCTCAGCATGGTTCCGCCCGATCCCTCCACCCTCAATCCCAAGGAACTGATGAAGCTGCTGTTCATCGGACGCCGCTTCCAGCACCTCTCCAGCGAGGACAAGTACAACCAGGTACAGCTCATGACCATGAGCGCGGCCGACTTCCTCGACCAGTGGTTCGAAACCGACGTGCTCAAGGCCACCATGTCGGCCTCAGGGATTATCGGCACCTTCCTGGGGGTCCGCTCGCCGGGCACCGCCTACGTGCTGCTGCACCACTACATGGGCGAAATTGACGGCGCCTTCCGCGCCTGGGGCTTTGCCCGGGGCGGCACCGGCGCGATTTCCAATGCGATTGGCGAGGCGGCCAAAGAGTTCGGCGCGGAGATTCGCACCCGCGCGCCTATTTCCAAAATTCTGGTCAAGAATGGGCGGGCGGCCGGCGTGGTGCTGCAGAATGGCGACGAAGTTTACGCGGACATCGTCTCTTCCAGCGTAGACCCCAATCTCACTTTCCTGAAGATGATCGAGCCCAACGAGCTGCCAGGAGAATTTCTGGACGAGGTGCGCCGTTACAAATACCGCGGCTCCTCCGGCAAGGTGAACCTGGCGCTGGATGCCCTGCCTGACTTCACCTGCATGCCGGGCGAGGGCGCCCACCTGCGCGGCGCGATTTCCATTTCGCCGGCGGTGGATTACATGGAGCGCGCCTATGACGACGCCAAGTACGGGAAGTACTCGCGTCGTCCGTACATTGATATGGTCATCCCCAGCCTGACCGATCCCTCGGTGGCGCCGCCGGGCAAGCACGTGCTCTCCTGCTTCGTGCAGTACGCGCCTTACAACATCAAGGAAGGCACCTGGGACGAGAAGCGAGAGGAATTCGGTAACAACGTGATAGATACCGTGTCTGAGTACGCGCCGAACCTGAAAAAAATCATCGTGGGCAAGCAGGTGCTGACGCCGCTCGACCTGGAGCGCGAGTTCGGGCTCACCCAGGGCAATATCTTCCAGGGCGAGCTCTCGCTGGAGCAGCTGTTCTTCCTGCGCCCGGTGCCGGGTTGGGCGCAGTACCGCACGCCCATCAAGAATCTCTATATGTGTGGCTCGGCCACGCACCCGGGCGGCGGCATTATGGGCGCGCCGGGGCGGCTGGCAGCGCTGGAGATCCTTAAAGATTCTGGAAACGGAGCACGCTAGCCATGGCCCACGACACCGTCATCCTCGGCGCTGGTCACAACGGCCTGGTTACAGCCTTCTATCTGGCGCGCGCTGGTTTCAAGCCGCTGGTGCTGGAACGCCGCGAGCAGCCGGGCGGCGCCGCCGTCACGGAAGAGTTCCACCCCGGGTTCAAGTGCTCCACCCTGGCGCACTCCGCCGGCCCACTGCGCCCGCAGATTGTTCGCGACATGGAACTTGAGAAGCACGGGCTGAAGCTGCTGAACCCCGAACTGCGGGTGTTCGCGCCTGCGCCCGACGGTCGCGCGCTCTTCCTGTATGGCGATGCCGCCAAATCGGCGCAATCCATCGCTCAGTTCTCAGCCAAAGACGCGCAGAACTACGCTGAGTTCCAGCGCTCGCTGGGCAAAATTGCCGGCGTATTCCAGCGCGTGCTGGCCATGGCGCCGCCCGATATTGACCATCCTGCGCCCGCCGACCTTTGGGAGATGGTCAAGACCGGCAAGGGAGTGCGCGACCTGGGCAAGAAAGACATGTACCGGCTGCTGCGCTGGGGCCCCATGGCAGTGGCCGACCTGGTGGCGGAATTTTTCGACACGGAACTGCTGCGCGCCGTGGTGGCCGCGCGCGGAATCTTCGGCGCTTTCCTGGGGCCGTGGTCGGCGGGCAGCAGCACGGTGCTGCTGATGCGCGCCGCCGCCGATTCTTCGCCTGTGGGTCCCAACTCACATGCGATCGGCGGGATGGGCGCAATCACCAAGGCAATGACAGCTGCTGCTGTCGCCGCCGGCGCTGAAATCCGCACCAACGCCGAAGTCAAGCAGGTGCTGATCAAGGATGGCGTGGCCACCGGGGTTGTGCTCGCGAACGGAGAAGAAATTCCCGCCACCACCATTATTTCCAACGCCGACCCCAAGCGTACCTTGCTCAAACTGGTTGACCCGGTGCACCTGGCGCCCGACTTCGTGGTCAAGCTGCAGCACTACCGCACGCTCGGCACTGTGGCCAAGGTCAACCTGGCGCTCAATGGCCTGCCCCACTTCACGGCACTGGAAAAAGCCAGCGGCAACGGCGCGGCGCTCTCGGGGCGCATTCACATTGGCCCGGAGATTGATTACCTGGAGCGCGCCTTCGACGACGGCAAGTACGGCAGCTTCTCCAAAGCGCCCTATCTGGAGGCCACCCTTCCCTCGCTGGCCGATCCTTCGCTGGCGCCCGGCGGCAAACACGTAATGTCCATCTACATGCAGTTCGCGCCCTATAAACTGCGCGATACCGATTGGAACGCGCAGCGCGATGCCCTGGGTAATGCGGTGGTGGACACGCTGGCGCAATATGCCCCCGACTTGCCGTCCCTGGTGGAGACCGGGCAGATCATCACTCCGCAGGACTTGGAAGAAAACTATGGATTGACCGGGGGGCACATTTTTCACGGCGAACTGGCGCTGGACCAGATTTTTACCATGCGCCCGCTGCTGGACTGGGCGCGGTACCGCACCCCGATTCGCGGGCTTTACTTGTGCGGCTCCGGCACCCATCCCGGCGACGGCCTGACCGGGGGCTCCGGCTTCAATGCAGCCCGCGAGATTCTGAAGGACCTAAAGAAATAACCACAGAGGACACAGAGAACACAGAGGCTTCCTGGTGTTTTTCATTTTCTGAAAGACATTTCATTTAACAACACAATGCTAACGACCGAAACGAAGATAAACAAAAGTGTTCCTCCGTGTCCTCTGTGGTTAAATTCTTAGTTTGGTGAAAGATGAGAACCCTGGACAAGCTGCAACCTCTGGGCCTGCTGGGCATGCGCATCGCACTCGGCGCGGTGATGATTGTGCACGGTTATCCCAAGGTCACGGGCATTCACGGCGTCGAAAAATTCTTCAGCAGCATCGGCCTGCCCTGGTGGTCGGCATACTTTTCGGCTGGTGCCGAATTTTTCGGCGGCATTCTGATCATCATCGGCCTATTGACTCGGTTCTTTGGCCTGGCGCTTCTGATTGACATGATTGTGGCCATTGACAAGGTGCACTGGAAGCATGGCCTGGTCGGCGAAGGCAACTACCAGCTGCCCCTGACCCTGGCCGCTCTCAGCCTGGCGCTGCTCTTCTTCGGCGCGGGGCCCATCGCTCTGGACGCGGTTATCGGTCGTGGCCGCGGCGGCAGCAGAAGAGCGGCTTCCTCCTCCAGAGGGTGAAGCCGGCTCGTTTGCGGCCCGGCGGAATGCATGTGGCGTCATACCGAGGGCCTTCGGGCCCGAAGCATCTCGCCTGCAGCACCGGCAAGCAACGTCGCTACCCGAATGTGTGCGGTGGGTCCTCGGGCTGAGACAACGTGGGAGTGGAGTTCAACTCGTCAATCGAAAATCGTAAATCGGCAATTGCTTCCTCTGTGCCTCTGTG
>JBLMXE010000109.1:0-2990 GCA_050257615.1 Chlamydiota bacterium
CTGTTAAAAGAACGCTTCCAGCAGGCTGCGCGGATCGAATGTCCCACACTCATCGTCCAGGGCAGCTTGAGTGACGTATTTACCAGCGAGGACGCGGAAAAGCTTGCCCGGGAGTTCCTGCATGGACATTACGCGCAGGTCGGCGAGGCAGGACATACCGTGCAGGGCGACAATCCGCGCATCTTCGCTCAGGTCCTGGAACAATTCCTGGCGGGAGTCTTGCCGAAATAGCCACTCGGCCCAGCCTCACGTTTGTTATCGCCCCTGCCCGGTGGTGTTTCGCCACTCCGCCAGGATGCGGCTCACGTCAAGGTCCGGCGCGATCAGGCAGATATGTCCATGGCCGGAAAGCACGCGTACGCTGGCTGAGGCCACCTGCGCCGCCATCAGTCGCGCTTGGGCCACCGCGGGCACCAGATGGTCTTTTTCAGAGGCGAGAAACAAAGTTGGGCATTGGATCTCACGCAGCCGCTCTCTTACGTCGTAGGTAGCCAGGATTCTCAGACGGTTTCTGTATCCCGCCCGAGTGGTGCGCGCCGTCAATTGCATGAACTTCTTGAGCTCGTCTCGATGGGTGTGCCGCGAGTGCATGAAAAATGACGTCGCATGCCGAACCAGGCTCATTGCGCCCCAGGGCACAAGACTCACACCGGCGATTGCGAGCCGCAAGCGGAGTTGCGGCGCGAAATACGGAAACGAATTGAGGACCACCAACGTCGATACATGCTCCGGATATCGGAGCGCCGTACTGAGCGCCAGCGTCCCTCCAAACGACTCTCCCATCACGATAGCGCGCTTTTCCTTCGGAGCGGCCTGCTCGATCACTTGCCTGAGATCATCGGCCAGCACCTCCATGCTTGTGGCATCGTCGCGCAGCGCGTAGGTGGCTACGGAATAGGACCTTTCCAGCAACGGGACCTGCCGGTAAAACAGCTCCCCTGTGCCGTCCATGCCGGGCACCAGGACGATTGCCGGGCCGCTTCCTCGCACCAAAGTGCGAGAATTGTAGTTGTTCGGGAGAGCAGTCATGACAGGACCACGCAAGCGCTTTGTCAACTTCTGGCGGATCAGCTGGGCGGTGAGCACCCTGGTGCTTGTCGAATTTATCGTCTGTGGGCTCTCCGCAATACCAGCGGTAATCCTGTGGTTGGGGCTCGTAAATCTTCCAGTTTCAGGTCCGCACCTCAGGATCATCCTCTTGAGCAGCGCGCTTGTACCTTCTTATATCATCTTTGCCCTGGCGTTGCTGGTCGTCTCTCCGCTCGTTACGCGACTCGCGGGCTGGCGCACGCCACCTCATGCGGAAATGCGAATTGCCGACCTTGATTGGCCGCTCATGAATTTTGTCCGTTATGCCGCATCGAACCATTTTGTTCGCGTGCTGGCCGGCACCTTGTTCCGGGGATCGCCTCTTTGGACATTCCATCTTCGGCTGGCCGGCGCGCGGCTGGGCAGGCGAGTCTACGTAAACAGCCTTGAACTCAACGACTACAATCTCATTGAATGTGAAGATGACGTAGTGATCGGCGCCGATGTCCATCTCTCCGGCCATACCGTCGAGGGAGGGATCATCAAGACCGGGAGCGTGCATCTGGGACGCAATACCACGGTGGGAGTCAGCAGTATTGTCGAGATCGGAGTAACCACAGGGGCAAACTGTAAAATAGGCGCACTGACCTTTGTGCCGAAGAACTTGCCGCTCGAAGCAGACGCCGTCTATGTGGGAATTCCGGCGAAGCGAATCCGCTGACGAACTTCCAGCCAACCTGGCGCTTGCACGCCATCATCTTTTCCGCTCGTTCAGCTTGTCCAGATTCTGCTTGAGTCGCTCCAGCTTCTGCCCCGCCTCGCCCAGCTTGCCTTCTGCGGTCAAGCGCTGGTAATCAGCCAGATTTTTAGCCGCTTCTGCAATCAGGGGCTTCAGGTCGCCTTCGCCTTGAGTAGCGGCCCTGGAGGAGGGCTCTTGTTGCGCCGGTTCGGCTGACGCAGATTCGGCCTCGGCATTCATGGATGAAGCCCTTCCGCCGAAGAGAGATGACATGGCAGACTCGAACGTCGGCCCATAGGCAAGCCGGTTCTGCATTGCCAGTACCACCAGCCGCAGCTCCGGCATGGGACTTTGCCGGGCTTGCAGGTAGATCGGCTCCGCATAGAGCAGAGCGCGTCCAGAAGGAATCACCAGCAGCGCCCCGCGCCGCACCTGCGATCCTTGCTGGTTCCACAGCGTCAGTTGTCCGGAAAGCTGCGCGTTCTGGTCGATGCGCGCCTCAATCTGCAGCGGTCCATCCACCAGCTTGGTTTTCGGGAAGTCGTAGGCCACCAGCGTACCGTATTTGTCTCCGTCGCTGCGTCCGGCGATCCAGCCGATCAGGTTGTTCCGGTTGGCTGGCGTGAACGGAAGCATCTCTACGAACTCCACGTCGTGGCTCTCCTCCGGCAGCTTCATCAGCACAAAATTCGGCTCGATCCGCTCCGTCTGCTGGCCTTGCTCGCCCATGCCGACCTGGGTCGCCACCGTCCACAGGTCTTCGCGGTTGTAAAACGCCGATGGATCTGTCATGTGATAGAGGCCGTACACCGCCGCCTGCATCTCCAGCTGTAGTTCGGGGTAGCGCACGTGGCTGCGCAGGTCCGCCGGCATCTCGGCGGCATCTTTGAAAAGGCCGGGAAAGATGCGCCGGTAGGCCGCGATGATCGGGTCCTGCGGGTCGAAGACGTAAAACGTCGTGGTGCCGTCGTAGGCGTCAATCACTACTTTGACGCTGTTGCGCATGTAGTTGATCGAACTGCCTTCGAGACGGTAATGGCTTGAATATGGGTAGCTGTCAGAAACCGTGAACGCGTCCATCATCCATGAGAGGCGGCCGTCCTCGCCCACCACAATGTACGGGTCCGAATCGTAGATCAGGAACGGCGCCAGCGCATTCACGCGGGCGCGCAGGGTGCGGCGCATCAGCAGGCGGCTGTCCGGCTGCACGTCATCACTGAAC
>JBLMXE010000110.1:0-4167 GCA_050257615.1 Chlamydiota bacterium
TCATGGTTGCCCATGTAGAGCTCTTCCCCGAAGTCGCTGCGGGGGAAAATGAATTTGCCCATGACTACGTAGTTGCGGACGATCCAGGGCGAGATCATCAGCACGAACAGCAGGGCAGAGGCGGCAGCGTGCAGGAAGCGGAACTGGCCATCGCGCCGTTGCCGGTACCAGATCCAAATGGCGGCGACGGGCAGGAACGAAAGGCAGGAGGCGTTCGTCAGGGCGAGCACGCCCCAGAGCAGGCCGTACAGCGCCCAGGTGCGCGGGCGGGGCTGGCGGGCCAGGCGCAAAGTCAGCCAGAAAAGCAGAGTCAGCAGGAAGGTGGAAACCGAGGTTTCCCAGATCCAGAAGCTCCAGTTGATGGTGTAGGGCATGACAGCCCAAAGCCAGGCGGCCAACACGCCCACCGTCGCGCCAAACAGCTCCTTGCCGATCAGATAAATGGCCAGGCAGGTGAGCGCCGAGAAGACGCTGTTGATAGCCATTACTGTCAGGGCCGAAGCGGGCGTGTAGATGCCGAAAATCTTGAAAACGCCTGCCACCAGCAGGGGATAAACCGGGCCCAGCCAGGCGGTGGGTCCGGAAAAGCCAGGGAAGGGCGAGCTGAAGCCTTTGCCGGAGGCGACGGCGCTGGCAATCCTACCCACCTCGTAGCCAAAAAGGAGATGGCCGTAAGCAGCGGGAATGTTATAGAGGTGGTGGAGAACCAGGCTCCAGGCGCGCGCCAGGAAGGCGACGGCCACAATGAAAAGGGGCGAGCAGGCCAGGCGCTTAGCAAAGGCGGCCAGGCGGGCGCGGCGAGCTGGGGAAGCGGCGGGCATTAGGGCATCACCGCCATTTGCCGGCAGGCGGAATGGGTAATCGAGCTGGCGGGGGTGGTGGTGTCCGGAGCCTGCCAGCGGATTTTGCCATCCTCCACCGCGCAGAAGTTATGGTCGCCGGTCTTATTGATCTGGGCGGGCGCGGCGGCGATGACGTAAGTGGAATTGGGGCCGGAGCCGGCAGGGTTGGCGGCGTTCAGACCGTAAAGGTAGCCGTAGTGGGAGCGCACCGCGGCCGCCGGCAGGTTGCAGTCAATCAGGCAGGCATGTTCGGGCGTGGGCTGGCAGCTGGGCTGCTTGCAGATAAGGGCCAGGCGGGAGAGGGTATCGGCGTAGCCGATGGCGGGATAAGCCGCCTTGTAGGACTCTTGCGCGGAAGTGATAATATCCACGCTGGCAACCGCGGTAGCCTCGTTGGCGGCGATGCGCGAGTTCAGCAGGCGGGGCACCAGGGCGGCGGCCAGAACCATTGCCAGTCCCGTAATGATCAGGACCTCTGCCAGGGAAAAGCCATGGGTTCGTGAGGACATCAGCTTGTCTTCGCGGCAGGCAAGCCGCCACAAGTTGTCCATTCTAACGGAATGCGGGTTGTGGAGACAGGCAGACGCGCCCGCGTTCCTATCTGCGGAGAATCAACCGTGCTAATCGCCTCGCTTGTGCTGGCCATAGTGCCGCTGCTGGGAATCGCCTACATTGTGGCGCAAGGTTCCTTCGACACGGTGGACAACCTGTTTTATGTGCTGATTCTGCTGGCCATGTCGGGGATCTTTGCGGCCAATGCCGTGGTGGAAATGCGGCGGAGGAGGCGGGTTCCGGCACGGGCCCGGGCGGCGAAAGCAGGAGCGCATTTTGCAGCCGCTACGGCGGGCACCTATACCGAGCGCGGCCTGGTGGAGGATGTTCTGTTTTTTGAAAGTCCGGTGGGTCAGCCGGACAAATCCATCGTGACCTTGCGCTCTGACCGTGGTCCGGCGCGCCTGCTGTTTTTTGAAGGCGACCTGCGCAACCAGCTGCCCGCCGGCCACGAGGTGGAAGTCACCTACGAAGCGAAAAATGGCGCCCACCGGGTGCTGGCGCTGAGCTACAAATAGCCGGCTCCTAGCAGCCCCGGCCTCCTAATTCTCACCTGAAGATGGTCGGCTGGCCGAGGCGGTCGGCGCCCGCGTCACAAGATCAGAAAACGCTGGGCGGGGCAAAGCCCGCCCCCCAGGTTTTCTACTGCGCCAGGCGGTCAATCTTAGCCGCCAGGATGAAGTCGCTCTCCGTCAGCCCGTCAATCTTGTGGGTGTAGGTGGTGACGCCCACCTCGCCCCACTTCAAGACGATATCGGGGTGATGTCCCTGCTCTTCTGCCAGCTCGCCGACGCGGTTGACGAACTCCAGCGCCTGGCGGAAATCGGGGAATTTGAAGGTCCGGGTCAGATGGTGCTCATTGAGCACGGTCCAACCGGGCAGCTGCTTCTTGAAGGAATCCAATTCCGCGCCCTTCAGAGGCGGCACGCCTCCGCGGCAGGGAACACAGGTCTTGCTGGCAAGATCGGAAATCGCTGCATTTGCCATAGTCGTAATCTCCCAGCCAACTAATTTACTGCAATTCAGAGGTGAGCGGGGCAGAGGTGTACAATCTGCCGGCTTATGGAAAGCAAAGCAGGGCAAGCGAAGTATTCGGGAGTGGAGCGGCAGCTGGAGATCTACCAATCGGGGCTGATGGGGCGAAAGTCGGCGGTGCCGGTGTCGCCGGCCCTGCTGGAGCAGAAGGCGAAGGAAGTGCTGGAGCCGCGCGCCTACGATTACGTGGCTGGGGCGGCGGGGGGAGAGCAGACGGCGCGCGCGAATCTAGAGGCGTTCTACCGCTGGCGCATCGTGCCCCGCATGCTGCGCGATGTATCGCAACGCGACCTAAGTGTCGAGTTGCTGGGCACAATGCTGCCCGCGCCGGTCCTGCTGGGGCCGGTAGGCGTGCAGGGCATCATTCATAGCGAGGCGGAACTGGCCACGGCGCGGGCGGCGGCTTCCTTGGGCCTGCCCAGCGTGCTCAGCACGCTTTCCTCGCGTCCTTTGGAACAGGTGGCGCAGGCCTGTGGCGCAGGGCCGCGCTGGTTCCAGCTCTACTGGACAACCCATCCGGAGGTGACCGCCAGCCTGCTGCGGCGGGCGGAGGCGGCAGGCTACTCCGCACTGGTGGTCACGCTCGATACCGCCATTCTGGGATGGAGAGAGCGCGACTTGCGGCATCCTTATTTGCCGTTCCTGCAGGGCGAGGGACTGGCCAATTTTTTCAGCGACCCGGTGTTTCGTTCCCTGCTGCCGCGTTCGCCCCAGGAGGATTCGGTGGCGGCGGTGCGGCTGTGGGGCGGCATCTGCTCCAATACGTCACTGACGTGGAAAGACCTGGGCTTTCTGCGGCAGCATACGCGTTTACCGATCCTGCTGAAGGGAATACTGCACGCGGAAGACGCGGAGCGAGCTCTCGACAGCGGAGTAGACGGGCTTGTTGTTTCCAATCATGGCGGACGCCAGGTGGATGGCGCCGTTGCCGCACTGGATGCGCTGTCCGCCGTCGTACGAACGGTGAAGGGCGGCATTCCCGTGCTGTTCGACAGCGGCATTCGCCGCGGGGCCGATGCCGTGAAAGCGCTGGCCCTGGGCGCGCGGGCGGTATTGCTGGGCCGGCTCTACATCTGGGGTCTGGCGGTGGGCGGCGAGCAGGGTGTGCGTGAGGTGCTGCTCAATTTTCTTGCCGACCTGGATCTGACGCTGGCCCTGAGCGGCTATCGTTCTTGCCGGGAACTGGATGAGACGGCATTGACCGCGGCGGCAGGGGCAGTGCTGAGATAGGCAAGAGCCATTTTCGGAACCCATTTTCGGCAATGAAAAAAGGGAGCGCGGAACGCTGTCCGCTGCTCCCCAGGCTCGTACCCTCCCCCAGGTACTTTGCCGAAACCAATACTACCCAGAGCCATGGTTTCCTGGAATAGCACGAAAGTGGCGGCAATCTGGCACGGGAGTAATAACCCGTTTCAAGAGCACACCCGCCGGAGGTTGGGCGGGTGTTCACGATCTGTACGGATTAAGGGCAGTAAACAGGGAAGAAAAAAAGGGGGAGTTAATCACGAAGTACAGCAAGGGTTAGACTAGGATCCGATGGCGCTGGCTGTCTGCGAGAAGACGTTGTTGGCGTTCGCGCCGATCAGCCGGATCGTGCCCACCACGATGACCAGAATGACCGCCAGCATCACTGCGTACTCGGCGATGTCCTGTCCCTCATCGTTGGACCACAGGTTCTGCAAAAGTTCCTTCACGTTGATTCTCCAAGCTCCCGAATTTCGCCTTAGCGGCGATGGTG
>JBLMXE010000111.1:0-11334 GCA_050257615.1 Chlamydiota bacterium
AGGATGGTTGAAATCGGCGGCTCCAGCGGGATTTCCACAATCGCACTGGCGGCAGCAGCGCGCGAGACGAGCGGCAGTCTTATTTCGATTGAGATCGAGCCCAGGCGCCAGCAGGAATCGCGCGAAATACTGCGCAGTTTGGCTCTAGACGAGTTCGTGGAATATATTTGCGCCGACGCCGGCACGGTACTGCCGCGCCTGGGCGAGGTGGACCTGGCGCTGATAGATTGCGAAAAAGAAGACTATGCCCGCTTTTTCGACATGTTGCGGGTGGCGGCGGGCGGCATTGCGGTAGCCGACAACATCATCTCCCACTCCTTGACCAGCTATGTAAACCACGTTCGAAACCGTGCCGCCCTTGAGTCGGTCACGTTGCCCATCGGCAAGGGTCTGGAAGTCACCAGGGTCATCAGGTAACCACCCCATCAGGCGCTCTTTACCAGAGAGCAGTCATGGTACATTGGCCCAGCAAGGGGTAGAGGGCGACTCATGTCCTGGGTTATCAAGCTGGAAGACGAGCTGGGCGAACGCGGCGAGTGGGTGATGCTGCACGGCGTGGTTCCGGCTTTTGACGAAAAAGGCTTTGCCATTCTCCGCTGCATTGATCCCTACGGGCACACCGTCTTCAATCATCTGCAGATGGAGCCCTTCCTGGAGGAGTGGGAGAAGGTGCGGGAGCGCGCTCACGACGACTCCCAGCTGCTGGCCTGGAGCAAGATCAAAGAGATGGCCCAGACCTGCCAGAAAGACCGGGATCTCTACCTGAAGTTCGTGGGCAACTGAACCCTCTTTTCAACCACAGAGGACGCAGAGAGCACAGAAGATTGGTAATTTAGTAATTTCTAATTTTGTAATTTTCAGACAGGGATTGCTGGTTCCCCACTGACCCTGTTTTCCTGAACAGCACGACATTTCAGAGATCCGAACGTTGAAGATCCGTTCGATGAAATTACCAATTACCAAACTACAAAACCTCTGTGATCTCTGTGTCCTCTGTGGTTGAGAGCTACTTGGAGAGGGCAGCCAGGGCTTCCCGGAACAGCGTCTCGAACGATTGACGATTGCCATTGCCTACCTTGGCCAGGGCGCGCTCGGCGGCGGGCCGCTGGTAGCCCAGATTGACCAGGGCGGAAAGCACATCTTCCTCAATGGGGCTGGCGGGAGCGGCCACTGGAGGGGCGCCAAAATCCTGCAGTTTGTCCCGCAATTCCAGCACCATGCGCTCGGCCGTCTTCTTGCCGATACCGGGAATGCGGGTCAGCCGGGCCACGTCGTTGCCGCGAATCGCGCCCACCATTTCATCCGCCGGCATACCGCTCAGAATGGTGATGGCCAGCTTAGGGCCGATGCCACTCACCGAAATCAGGCGCTCGAACAGCTGCTTTTCCGCCGGCCGCAGAAACCCGAACAGCGCTATCGAGTCTTCGCGCACGTGAGTATGTACGTGGAAGGCGACCTCCGTCCCCAGGGCGGGCAGCTCGGAGAAGGTAGGCACGCTGATGCTCACGTCATAGCCGACTCCCGCAGCCTCCACGATGGCCTGGTTGGGGTGTTTGGCAATCAGTCGTCCGCGCAGGTGGGCGATCATGCTTGCATTGTAGCTGCCGATGACGGAGCGCAACAGGTCGTTACTCGTTAGCTGTTGGTCGTTGGCAGAGTGCTAACGACCAACGACGAACGACCAAAAGCTAACGACCGACAGCCGAGAGCCTTGTTACTGTACCCGCCGCCGGTAGTAGATGGCGAACTCAAACCCGGGATTGGGCGGAAACAGTTCCGCCACCTTGCGCAGGCGCTCCGCTAGAGGCGTGGGGGCCAGCAGCGGGTAGTCGCGCTCCCGCAGGTCGTAGTAGTCCACGTCCAGGTAGAGAGAGAGCAGGTAGATGGAAATGACGTCAGAGAACACAGTTGCCAGGTATTCGTTCTTATGTTTCTCGACGTCCGGCCCGGGGGCGGTGGCCAGCTTGCGCAACTCATAGGCGTCCAGACTGGTTTCTCCACGCACGCCCTCCTCCACCTGCTTCCATACCAGCTCGGAGAAGGCTTGGGAGACGCCGGCGCGTTCCACCACCGCATGTCCCACATTGATATAGAACTCAAAGGCGACGGAAAACTTGTCGTCCATCAGCCGGGTAGAGATGAAGACGCACTGGGCGTCGCCAACGTTGAGGTTGCGGTGGCAGACGGCGTTGTCGCTGAGGGCTACGTCGTAGCGGTCGGCGATCAGGGTCTCGTCGCCTTGGCCAATGGTAAGAGGCACAAAATAATAGGCCTTGCGCTCCAGGGCGGCGGCGGCGCTGAGGGGCACGGCCGCCACCATGCGCTCCAGATCGTTGGCCGAAGTGCTGATGTTGCCGGTGAAGGCGTAGCAAATGCCGTTGGGAGCCTGTGAAACCGGGTTTTGCCGGATGACTTCCGCGGGAGACCGGGTAAGAGCGTGGGCCGCTTGCGCCATAGAAGCTTATTCTAGCGCAGGCGGAGGGCAGCGCCGCGGGTGGCCTCCGTTGTAAGCTGGAAGGTTATGGCTGAGGCTGGACTCGTGACCCGAAAACCCCGGCTTATGGGTGTGTTCTTCCGCACAGTGCTCATTGCTTTTGTGATTACATTGATGGCGTTCGCGGTGACTCTGTTGCTGGCGATCATTGGTTTGAGTCTGTACGGCGTGATCCAGGGACACCGTCCGAACATGGCCTATGCCTACCGGTACATCGCCTTGCCCATGGCCGTGCTGGTGGCGGTGATCGTGCTGGTTGCGGCATTTATCAATGAATTCAAGCGCTACCGCCAGCGGCTGGCGGCCTGGCGAGGATTCTAAAAAGCAGCCGTTGGCACTTAGCCGTTAGCATTTGGCCCCTGGACTTTCATGTTGTTCCCGTCAAGTCCAGCAACTTTAGTTGCATGGCCAAGTGCTGAGTGCCAAGTGCCAAATGCCAAATGCCTGAGAATCTGTGGCCGAGAGCCGACGACCGAGAGCCAAGAGAATTATCTGTGTTAATCCGTGAAGATCCGTGGCTGACTCCATGAAACCGCGCATTGCCATTCCCCTGCCGCATTCGGCGAACCTGGAGTATTCCGAGCGAGTTCTGCCGCAATATGAGCAGGCGGTGCGCGAGGCGGGCGGGGAGCCGGTGCGCATTCGGCTGGATCGTCCGCCGGCGGAACTGATGAAGCAGATCGAACGCTGCGATGGCGTGTTGCTGCCGGGCAGCCGCGCCGACGTGGATCCACAGAAATACGGGGCGGCGCGCGACCCGCGCACCAGCCCATCCGACCCTCTGCGCGACGCGGCCGACGAGCTGCTGCTGCAGGATGCCCACAACATGCGCAAGCCGGTGCTGGGCATCTGCTACGGCCTGCAGAGCCTGAATGTCTACCGCGGTGGCACCTTGCAGCAGCACATTGAATCAGCCATTGACCACACGGCGCGCGACAAGACGCATTCGGTGCAGGTGGATGCGATGTCCCGGCTGGCCCACTTCCTGGAGAATGCCCTGCCCGCGGGCGCGGAGCCACAGATTGAGGTCAACACCAGTCATCATCAGGCTGCCGCTTCGGTGGGTGATGGCCTGCGCGTGGCGGCCAAGGCGCCCGATGGGGTAATTGAGGCGCTGGAAGGCACTGCTCCCGACCACTTCGTCTTAGCCGTGCAGTGGCATCCCGAGCGTTCACTAGAGGAGCCAGCCTCCCAGGTAATCTTCCGTGCATTGGTGGAGGCGGCGCAAGCGCGTCACCGGAAGCTGGCGGGAGAGTTTGAATCACTGCCGAAGTAAGGTTTCAAAGTTTCAATGTTTCAAGGTTTCGTCCAGAGCGGCGTCGGGCACCGAAAGTTCTGAAACCTTGAAACCTGTGAAACCTTGAAACTTCAAACCGGCGCGAGCTTCTGATTAAGCCGACGCCTCAGGCGGCTTGCGGCACGGGTTCCGGCGGAGGCGGGGTCAGGCTTGCCGCCGCCGGCGTGTAGCGAAGGTTCAGCTTCTCGGCAATGGCCAGCCAGCGCTTGAGCCATTCTTCCGCATGGGCATCCACCTCGTGACCGATGCGCTGGCGAACCTCCTGCAGCACGCGATAGCAGAGGTTTTGCGCGTGCCAGAGGTCCACTTCAAAAGGCAAAGAGCGGGCCAGGCGAACGGCGGCCTCAAACTGAGAAAAGATGGCGGGCTCGGTGGGATCAGCGGCCAGCAGATCAGCCAGAGTCGCCAGCCGCCGCTTCAGCACGTAGCTAAGGCCGGCGGTTTCGAGGCTGATTTCGTCGCGCGCGGCGGCGTCCATCAGGGCGGCGATTGCGCCCAGGTCCAGTTGTTCGGCTTCAAAGGCGTGACGCAGGCTGCTGTTGAGCACAAACTCGGCGGTCACCTGCAAGACCTTGGGCCGCGGCATGTGCAGTTCGCTCATAAAGCGCAACAGCGGGGCGTCGCTTTCGTAGATTTGCCGGTAATGGGCTTCTACCTCGGTCAGCCTCGAATTCAGGATATGGCCCATGACCCGCCGCTGCTCGTCGCGGAACAGCGACCGCAGCGTGTACTGGGCGCCGTGAAAATGGCGGTCCAGCAAGCGCAGGGTTTCAGCCACGTCGGCGCGGTTGAAGGCCTCCGAGAGCTCCTGCACCGCCTCCGCGTAAGCCTGCTCGCCCCGGAACGTCCGCACCCCGGCATTGATGTTGTGATCGCCCAGGTGCAGCACTCCATAGGTGAAATCGCCGCACTCCTGGGTTATACGCGAGCAAATAATCGCGTGCCCCATGTCCATCCGGAAGCGGCCCGACTGCAAGCGCTGTGCATCATTGACGGCCACGTCGTAACAGTAGATGGAAGGATGTTCTTCGTGATGGTCGAACAGCGAACTGACGGCGAAATGCGCCGCCACCTTGGGCAGGTCGAGAATGGCGGGCTTTACCCAGGTGGTGTAAATGCGGGCGCCATCACCGAAGCTGGCGGCATTGCTATGGGCTTGTGCCAGGCGCTCCAGGAATCCGGGCTCCAAATCCTGCTGCAAAACATTCTGGGCGACCTGCAGGGCGCGGCCCGCGTACATGATGACCTGCACCGTTTCAATGCCGGAAAGCTCGTCGAAGAACCAGCCACAGCTGGTGTACATGAGCATGGCGTGGCGCTCGATTTCGAGCAGCTTCCAGACGGCGATATGTTCCTGGTCCGTTAGTTCGCGCGACTGATGGCGCGCCAGGAACTCCGAACGCGCCGCCGGGGAACGGTCCAGCACGACCTGGATATAGTGGTCGCGGGCGGCCCAGGGGTCCTTCAGATATTCGCGCGCCTTCTGCTCGTAGGGGCCGGCCAGTTCGTCGCGGAGCCAGTCCAGCGCCTGCCGTAAGGGCGCCCGCCAGTGTTGAGTCCAGCCTGGCTTCATGCCCGAGTTGCAACCGCAATCGCTGCGCCAGCGCTCTACCCCGTGCATGCAACTCCAGGAGGTATTGTTGACGATTTCCACTTCGTGCCGGGCGGGATGCCTGGCCAGATATTCGCCGTAATTGGTGATGCGGGCCAGGCCCCGCGATTCGATGTACTCGAGGGCGTAGGCCAGAGCCATATCGCCGTGGGGGTGATGATGACCGTAGGTTTCACCATCGGTGGCGATGTGCATGAGCTGGGGCCAGCGGCGGGAATCGGAAAAGCCGCTTACCAGCCGCTGCGCGAACTGTTCACCGTTCGACAGCAGGTGTTCAAAGGCGACGGCGCGTGAAATCGGGCCGTCGTAAAAGAACAGGCTGATATTGCGGCCGGAGGGTAAATTGGCCACATAGGCGCGCGTGGGATCAATGTTGGCTCCTTCCACATTGCGCCAGCGCTGGCTGGTTAATTTGCGCACCTGCCGGGCCTGATGCGGCGCCAGAATGGTGAAGCGAATGCCCAGTTCGGCCAGCACCTCCAGCGTCTCCAGGTCTACGGCGGTTTCCGGCAGCCACATGCCTTCGGGGAAACGGCCGAAGCGGCGCTCGAAATCGCGAATGCCCCACAGCACCTGGGTGTATTTATCGCGCCGCGTGGCCAGCGGCAGGATCATATGGTTGTAAGCCTGGGCCAGGGCTGAGCCGTGGCCGGAAAACAGCTCCTGGCTTTCCTTGTCCGCCTGCAGCACTTTGGCATAAGTGTGGGGTGCGTTGTCCTCCATCCAGGAGAGCAGGGTGGGGCCGAAGTTGAAACTGATGCGGGAGTAATTGTTGACGATTTTGACGATGTGTCCTTCGCCGTCCAATATGCGGGCGGCGGAATTAGGCGCATAACATTCCGCTGTGATGCGTTCGTTCCAATCGTGGTAAGGATAGGCCGAATCCTGGATTTCCACCGCTTCCAGCCAGGGATTTTCCCGTGGCGGCTGATAGAAGTGACAGTGGATGCAAAGATATCGTTCCATTGACCGGTTGCTTAGATGCAGATTGAGGCGCTCACGACCGGGGTCGCGCTATTATAAGCGCCCGGCCAATAAAAAAGTCCTGAGGCTTTTGCGGCCTCAGGACAGTCCGGTAATCCGGCGGACTAAGTGAGAGAGAGAGATGAGCTCAGGCCAGGCGCTTGCTGCGTGGCGGCGCCGGGTTGGGTAGAACCAGTCCCTCCGCCGGACACTCGCCCAAAATAGGCTGGCAAGCGGCATCCGGTCCCTCCGGCCCCTTCTTCCCTTCCTGCCACGCGGCGCTGAACTGCGCCTGCTCGGTGGAGCCTTCCAGCGCCAAGGTGGAAGAGGTTCCGCCCGCGATCACCTGGGCCACGGCGTCGAAATATCCCGTGCCCACGAAACGCTGGTGCTTCACCGCCTCGTAGCCATAGTGCTGCTCGCGGCTGAATTCCTTTTCCTGCAGGCGGGCGTAGGCGGTCATGCCGGTCTCGCGGTAGCCGCGCGCCAGCTCGAACATGCTCAGGTTCAGGGCATGGAAGCCGGCCAGGGTAACGAACTGGAACTTGTAGCCCATGGCCGCCAGCTCACGCTGGAAGCGGGCGATGGTGGCATCGTCCAGCTTCTTCCTCCAGTTGAAGGAGGGCGAACAGTTGTAGGCGAGCATCTTGCCGGGGAACTCGCCCAGCACAGCTTCTGCGAAAATGCGAGCTTCCTGCAGGCTGGGCTCGGCGGTCTCGCACCACACCAGGTCGGCGTAAGGGGCGTAGGCGCGGGCGCGAGCGATAGCGGAATGCAGGCCGCCGCGGATGCGGAAGAAGCCCTCGGAAGTACGCTCACCGGTGCAGAACTCGCGGTCGCGGGCGTCAACATCGCTGGTGAGCAGGTTGGCGGAGTTGGCGTCGGTGCGGGCCATGATCAGCGTGGGCACATTCAGGGCGTCGGCCGCCAGCCGCGCCGCCACCAGCTTCTGGATGGCTTCCGTACTGGACACCAGCACCTTGCCGCCGAGGTGGCCGCATTTCTTGGCGGAGGAGAGCTGGTCTTCGAAGTGGACGCAGGCCGCGCCCGCCTCGATCATCGCCTTCATCAACTCAAAAGCGTTCAGCGTGCCGCCGAAGCCTGCCTCGGCGTCGGCAATCAGCGGAGCGAACCAGTAAACGTCACTCTTACCCTCCGCGTGATGCACCTGGTCGGCGCGTAGCAGCGCGTTGTTGATGCGGGCCACCATGCTGGGCACGCTGTTAACGGGATAAAGGCTCTGGTCGGGATACATCTGCCCGGCGTCATTGGCGTCGGCCGCCACCTGCCAGCCGCTCACATAGATGGCCTTCAGCCCGGCCCGCACCTGCTGGATGGCCTGGTTGCCGGTCATTGCACCCAGGGCGGGAACGTAGGATTCCGACTGCAGCAGGTCCCACAGCCGCTCAGCGCCCATGCGCGCCAGCGTGTATTCAATTTTGATGGAACCACGGATGCGCTCCACGTCCGCGGCGGTGTAGGGGCGAGTGATTCCCTGCCAGCGCTTGCCGGCCCATTCGGTTTTGTTCTGGTTGGTCTTGCCGTTATTGGCCACGTTCTTTTTTCCTTTCCTCGCAGTGCTGCGGGGAACTGCAGGTCACTGGCTCACACTGGGTTGAATTCGCCATTCAGGATCATGGCTTCGGCGATGCGGCGCGCCTCGCGAAACGTTTCCGGCGTGCCGATATCGGCGCGCGCCGGGTTGGCGACGATCTTTTCCACTTCTTCGTCGAACAATGTGCTGATGAGTTGGGGCGTGTGTGCAACCGGCCTGCCCTCTTCGTCCACAATGTCCATGGCCTCGCTGTAGCGCATGCGTTGCGCGATCATGAGGCGGTAGATGCGGTCGGTGGCCAGGTCTTCCATGTAGCCATCGAGCAGGCTGGCGCCCTTGCCGTTGAGCACGCCGTTGCGATAACGGATCACGGTACGCACGGCGGCCCGCGTGCCGGCCAGGGTGCGGGCGCCGATGCCTCGCGGCACCGCCCGCAGGTCGGGATAGCGGTTGAAACGGCCGTCGCGCAACATACCCGCGCGTTCCAATTCGTCGCGGCTCAGGTCGCGAGAAGGCAGCTTGTCCATCTGGTTGGGATAGGGGAACTGGTCCACCGCAATCTGATTCTGGTCGGGATGGCCGGTCCAGGCGCCGTCCATCAGGCAGCGGGCCTCGTTCTTTTTGTCTTTTTCCAGTACCGAAAGCGCACGGGCGTTCAATTCGGCGTCCTCACGGCTGGGATAGAGCGCGGTCATGCCGCCGATGGCCAACGCGCCGCGGCGGTGGCAAATCTCCGGCATCAGCGTGCGCACGCGCTGGAAGAAGAGCACATCGTGCGGGATGGTGTTGCGGTCAGGCAGCACCCACTCCGGATCGCTGAGATTGAAGTGGATGAGGCTGGCCATGTAGTCCCAGCGCCCCAGGTTCAGGCCCAGGATGTGCTCCCGCAGATTGAACAGGAATTCTTCCATCTGAAACGCCAGCGGGTGCGACTCAACCAGCGCCATGCACTTGATGTAGTCAGACGGGAGGCCGCGAGCTTCTGCCAGGGCCTGGAACAAGTCACGCCACCACAGGGCTTCTTCCGCCGATTCGGACTTGGGGATGTAGATGGCGAGCGGATGCCGCAGCTGACCGGGGTCAATTCCGTAGAAGACACGCGCCACATCGAACAGAGACGCAGAGGCCGGTTCGGCGCCAAAAAGTCCGCCCTGGCTGATGTGCAAACCGCGGGGCCGCACCCAGATCACGGTTTTGCTCGGCTGGATGCCGGCGACCTGGTTGCGCTTCTTGTCGAAGTAGGTGAGCGTGCCATGCAGCGCTTGCAAAATATTCTCGACGCCCAGACGCTGGTGTTCCCAGTCGTTGACCGTGGAATCCTCCAGGTCGAGCATCACGCCGGGAGCGCCCGAGTTCAGCATCTTGACCACGAGTTCGGCGTCGTCGGCGGGCCCGGTCATCTGGTTGCGCTGGTCGGCGCACCACTGCGGCAGTTCGATACGCCAATCCCCTTGCGTGGCTGGCGAAGCGGGCAGGTGCCGCGGCCGCCGGCAGGCATGCGCCTCTGCCAGAACCTGATAACGTTTCTCAATCAGCTCCTGCTGGCGCGGCGTAAAGCGGTGGTGCAAAGGGGCAAGGAAGTCCAAAAAGCCCGGCGGCAAGTCCCGCCGGACGGCCTCCTGCGGCGGACGATTGAGCTGAAACCCAGCCATCTGCTGGATATTAACGACTGAGAGCGCCATCATTCCTCCTGGGTTTTGCAGCTACCATGGCGGGCGGCGGCTGCCTGGGATCCATGCCCCACTGGTTTGCGGATTCTGCTGTATGCCGCCCGCAAGGTCAAACTGAATGTTTTTATCGCTCTGATAAAGAACCTTAATCAGCCTTGCATCTGCGGAACGGCGTACTTAGAAGCAAGCTGGGGGTTCCTGGTTGTGCCCCGCCGGTGGGCGTAAACAAGAGCACAGCCAAGTCCTTGCCGGCCAGAGACTTGGGAGCTGTCCTGCGGACTGGTATGAAACGGCAAGCCAGCTGTCCATAAACGGGGGTAGCTTACGGCGCGCGCAACAAGTATCTTACTTGTCAGTTTCATATTAGAAACATGTCCCTGCTTCGGTTGAGCGCGATCCGCGGGCGGCACGCTGAGTGTGGGCGTTACACCCAATTACGGTGTTTAGCTGCCGACAGAAAGCCACGGTTTTTTGCTCAAGCCGAGGTTGGGTGGCGCCAGGATAGGCTGCAAGCCACCGGTTAAGGATCGCACCGCGGGACCCGCTGCGAGCACTTCGTCCAAAAAGGGAACTCGCCCCCGCCCATTCGTGCCCTGCCTTCGTCCCAGTATCACCGTAAACTCCTCCTCCTCTGTGTCTTCATAGCTGAGTACGGCGGGAGAGCCGCCGAGCACAGTTAGGGGGACCTTATGCGATTCGCAGGATCTTGTGCGTTCCGCCGCTTGGGCGGGCTGGCGTTTACAGTGTTGCTGCTGCTTTCCGCCGTGGGCTGTGGGGACGGGACCAGCCCCGTCGTGCCTTCCAGCGCGGTGCAGGTAAAGGTGGGCGATGCCGCCGCCGACCGCGTGGTCGCCTTTGAAATGTCGCTGACCTCGCTGGTGCTCACCACCAGCAACGGCCAGCAGGTCAGCGTGCTTTCGCAGGCGCGACGCATCGAATTCACCCGTCTCGCCGGCGCCCTGGAACCGGTTGCGCTCCTGAGCATTCCACAAGGAACCTACACAGAAGCAGCTCTAAGCGGCAGTAATCTGCATATGACTTACATTGACGCTACTGGAAATCCACACCAGTACACGGAGGCGAATGAGATCGCCACCAGCATGGTTCTGGATCCTCGTCTGGTGGTTACTGCCGACAGCAGCGTCATAAGTTTGGACCTCGACCTGGCAGCTTCCATCCGCAGCATTGATCCCACCAATGTGGAGCCGCCGCAGTTTGAGCCCGTTTACACCTTCTCGGTAACGCCGGTTTCGGCCACGCAGCAGAATGAAGAGGATGGTGGACTCGAACACGTGGTCGGAGTGGTAACGGCAACGGACAGCAGTTCATTCACCATGTCTCTGGGGCAGAACGGCGTACCTCTGACCTTCGTGGTGGATGCCAGCACCAGTTTCCAGGACGTTACGCTCACCACGCTGCTCAACATGATCGTCGAGGTGGATGCCGTAACTGCATCCGACGGTAGCCTGTATGCGGAGCGCGTGGCTGCCCTGACCAATACTAGCGGCGCGGTGGTGGAGGGCATGCTGGTGCACGACGTAGTCGTGCCGGACGGATTCGTGAAGCGGATCGCTTATACGCCGGAGGCCCCGCTCGTAGTCCAGGATGGGGTAGGTAACGGGATGGCAAATGCCCTGGTGGGCACGCCTGTCACGGTGGATTTCAGCGCTGCCGCCTACGGCGTTAACGGCGAAGGCATGCCCGACGGCTGGGCCTTTAACCTGATTGGCGGGCTGGTATTCA
>JBLMXE010000112.1:0-8454 GCA_050257615.1 Chlamydiota bacterium
CCCGGCGATCGGCGCGTTGTGCTTCCTGCGCCTGGGCGTAATAAAAGTCGGCGGTCTCGCGGTCGCCGTCCAGTTCCGCCATGTAGCCCAGATTATTCAGCGTAAAAGCGTTGTTGGGGTCAAGTTTGTAGGCCTTCTGGAAGTCGTCGCGCGCCGTTTGCGGATCGTTGCGGTTGAGGGCGGAAACCCCGCGCAGATTGAGGCGCGCCACCTGAACCGGAGGAGTTTCCTCCTTGGCCATCAGCGTGCGCAGGGCCCGGGCGTTGCGCGCGGCAATTTCGCTGATGGTCTTGCCCCGCCAGTCGCGGTTCAAGGTGACTACTATACGCTGGTGGGAGCGCTGTTGTGCCGCCCGGGTGTAGAAGCCCAGCGCCTGGTTGTACTCGCCTTCTTTCTCGCGTGCGAAACCGAGATTATTCAGGGTGAAGGGATTATTCCCATCGAGAGCGAGCGCCTTCTGCAGCACCAGGTCAGCTTCCGGAGCGCGGTCCTTGAGCAGCAGATCAATGGCCTGGACGTTGAAACGGTTGATTTGCATCTGGCGGTCGCCGGCATCGCCCGCCACCGCGGAGACGGGCTTGCCCTCAATGGCAGCGTCGTTGCTCAGTTCGACGGTAGCTTGGGAACGGTTGGCGGCGGCCAGGGCATAAAAACGCTCTGCCCTGTCTACCTGGCCCTCGAGTTCGGAAATGTAGCCCAGATTATTAAGGGTAAAGGGATCGTTGGGGTCAATGAGATAGGCATCGTAGAAAAGCTTCTTGGCCTTCTCGTAATCATGATGCTTGACCGCCTTCACGCCCTCGCGGTTGAGCTTCTGCACGGGGGTGGACTTGCTGCGCTTGGGCAGAGTAACGCGCAACTGGGCGCCGGCTTCGCCCACCAGCAGCAGGGCGGCAAGGCACAGCCATAACCAGCAGGCAGCTTTACGAAGCATCAAGCCTCCACGGAACCAGGCGGCGCCAGGACAAACAAGGGGGGAGGGCAGCCGCTCACCTTAATCTCTGATTGCATTTCGGGCCAGAGTGTTGCCACGTTCCGGTTGATTTGGCGGGGCTTGCCCACCCGTTCGCATGTTGCAGCATCCAACCTGTTCGGGTGCTCAGGTTGAGGTGTTCTCTTATGCGCTTTGGTTGGCTTGTATTACTGATGAGTCTGGTCCTGACGGTGGGCGCGGCCAGTGGACAAAAACAGGCAACGAAGGCCCAGCCGGACGCTAACAACTACGATCCGTTGCTGGATTTGCCGCCCTTGCCCAAGGGTAAGACAACCCTCATTGGCGGAACCGTCCGCCACATTGACCAGATTCGCAATCGGCTCACGGTGCAGCCCTTCGGCGGACACACCATGAAAATCGTTTTTGACGAGCGCACCCATATCTATCGGGACGGTGTGCCCAGCACGCAGCTAGTGATCCAAAAAGGCGAGCGGGTGTATGTGGATACCATGCTGGACGGAACCAGGGTGTTCGCCAGAAATATTCGCGTAGTGACGCAGATGCAGGCAGCGGATGCCCGCGGCCAGGTCATGAGCAACGACAACGGCAGGATTACGGTGCAGGACGAGCTTTCTGCCCGGCCTGTTACCTTTCTGGTCAGCCCGGCCACCGTGGTCAGCGGCAGCGCCGGCAAGAGCGCGGTGACGCAACTGCAGCCCGGCTCGCTGGTGGCGGTGAAGTTTACTCCCGACCGCCGCGACCGCGCCGTGGCGCAGCAGATTTCGGTGATTGCCGCGCCCGGCTCCGAGTTTGTTTTTTATGGGACGATTACTTATCTCAACATGTCCACCAGCACCCTGGCGGTGGCCAACGAGAGCGACAAGAAAACCTACGATATCAAATTTACTCCCGCCGCCGTGAATCCCCAGGCCTTGCAGCAGGGCCAGCAGGTCCTGGTGAAAGCCCGCTTCAGCGGGCAAGGCTACGTCGCCTACAACGTTCAGTTCATGACCACAAAGGCGAAGGGGAACACCCAGTAGATTTGCATCCCAGAAATTGGAAGCAGGAGAAGTTCAAGTGAAAAAACAAGCGGCGCTCTTGGCGCCGCCGCGAGGAAGGGAACTCTGGGAAATCAGGATCTCTCCGGCTTCTTCAGCAGGATGCCGGCAATGAAGGCCACAGCCGCAGCCAGAAGCCACTGCAACCGCCACACCTGCACGGCTTGCCAATCTAGGACCGTGGTCACGGTGTAGTGAATGCTTATGACGGCAACTGCCACAAGGCATCCCAGGCCGATCAGAAAAGCCACCAGCGACGGAGTGCCCAGCCCGATGGCTTGCTTCAAAGTGACAAAGAACTTGGCAAAGGGCCGCAAGTAGCGCCCGGCGCCTCCAGTAGCACCCGCCAGAGCACCGCGGGTTTCCCCACAGACGTGACAGTAACGGGCTCCGACGACGAATTCGTTGCCGCAGCGGTCGCAGACCTCCACCATACGTCCCGGCGCCTCTTGTGCTTGGGCCTGAGAAGTAGGGGGCTGCCAGAACTCCTGTCCCGGACTATGGACGACACCTGCCATACGCTCGACTCCCACGATAATGAGATTGTTCGCACGATAATGACCAAATCACGAGGCTGCAAGTATCTATTTTTGTTCGACTTGCAGGATTCGCCAGCGGGGCATAAAGGGATCTAAGGGGCAAGAATTACCCGTACCGGGAAAGAATGGCCAAATCTGAAAACCCCATACCTGGGTGTAGTCTTCCTCGTAGTGGCTGGGCTAAGGTTCGGTTAAACTGGGCAAGGACTCGCCCGTGAAGCCGCAGACTCGCATTGCCATCCATCTGCTGGGCGTGGGGTTGTTGTGCCTGGCTTGTGCCGGGACACTGTTGGCCCAGCAAACCACCCCTCCTGCCAGCCCCATCAGCGGCCCTCCGCCTGAGGACAATCTGGCGAAAACGGGGTTTAGCCATTTTTACAATCTGGATTACGAACGCGCGATTCACGACTTCGAAAGCGATCTGAAGGCCCACCCTGACGACCCCTACGCGGTCAACCACCTGCTGACGGCGCGGTTGTTCCACGAGCTGTATGGCATGGGCGTTCTGGATACGGGTTACTACTCCAACAACAGCTTCCTCAGCCAGCCCCATCGCAAGCCTGACCCCAAGGAACAAGAGCAGATCAAGCAACTCATCAACACTGCCCTCAAGCTGGAAGACGACCGTCTGGAACACGACAGCAAGGACGTAAACACGCTCTATGCGCGGGGCGTGACGCGCGGCCTGCGGGCCACCTATACGGCGCTGGTGGAGCGCTCCTGGTTCGCCGCCCTGCGTAGTGCCCTGGGGGCCCGCCGAGACCACCAGCGCGTGCTCGACCTGGATCCCAGTTACACCGACGCCAAGATGGTGGTAGGCATTCACAATTACGTGGTGGGTAGCCTGCCCTGGGGAGTGAAGATTGCGGTGTCGGTGGTGGGAATTGGCGGAAACAAGAAGAAGGGGATCGAGTATCTGTATGACGTGGCTAATTGCTCTTCCTGCCAGGCGAGCACCGATGCGAGGGTAGTGCTGGCCTTGTTCCTGCGCCGCGAAGGCCGTTATCCGGAAGCGTTGGACAGCATACGGTCATTGACGCGAGGCTATCCGCGAAACGTCCTGTTTGCTTTGGAAGAGCCGAATCTGCTGCGCGCCCAGGGCAAAAACCAGGAGGCGGAAGCGGGCTATCGCAAGATTTTTCAGGCGGGCAGAGAAGGGCGCTACAACGGACACTACGAATTGGCGGCCTATAGCCTGGGCGAACTGCTGCGCGCCCAGAAGAACTACCAGGCGGCGGCCGACGCCTACAACCAGGTGGACACGGTGCGTGAGCCCGATTCCGAAGTGCAGCAGCGGGCCAACCTGGCCGCTGGGGAAATGTACGATCTGATGAAAAAGCGCGACTTGGCCCTGAAGAAGTACGAGACTGTGATCGCGGAAAATTCCAGCACGCCGCCAGCGGACTCCGCCCGCAAGCACATCAAAGAGGCCTATCACGCGGACTGAGGCCTGAACATCGAGGCTTTATCACCGCCGAGGCGCAGAGGGCGCTGAGAAATCCAATTTAAAGAAATTCGGCGCTCTCGGTGCGGTGAAAAGGTTTTGCCAGGAGACTACAATAATCTCCGGAACTTCTGTCATCCCGGAACGTATCTAAACGCAGGGGGACAAGTATGTACTGCAACTACTGTGGCAAGGTGATCCAGGACGACGCCAATCTTTGTGCTTACTGCGGCAAACGGGTAGGCGGAGTCGCCGCACGCCAGCGTTTGGTGCGCCCGCGCAACGGCCGCAAGATTGCCGGTGTGTGCCTGGGCTTCTCCGAGTTTTTTGACATTGACGTGACCCTGGTTCGCGTCATCTGGCTGATTGCGGCCTTTCTTACCGGAGGCATGGCGGCGCTGGCCTATGTGATCGCCTGGATCATCATGCCGGAAGAGCCGCAATTGCTCGCGGCTCCCGCGGCGGGCCAGCACGTGACCAGCAGCTAAAGGCGGCGAATGCGACGCGTCATCATGGCACTGGCGGTGGTGGGCGTTTACCTGGCGGTGCGCGCCCTGCAAATCCATTACAGCACCGGGTTGACTCCCTGCAGCATCAACGATGTGTGGGACTGCGGCACGGTTAACCGCGGTCCCTACTCCGTCTTTTACGGAGTGCCGGTGGCCTTGATCGGCATTGTGGGCTACACCTTTCTGTTTGTGATGGAAGCCCTGAAAAAGTGGCGGGTGATGGCCGTGGCCTCCGTCGGCGCCCTGGGCTTCTCTCTCTACCTAACCCACATCGAGGCCAGCATCCTGCAGACCTGGTGCGAGTATTGCGTGGGCTCGCTGATCACTATCAGCCTGATCACGCTGCTGGCCATTATCCAGTTAATCGTGCGGCGTCGTGCGGGCGCGGGAGAACGCGAACCCGCAAGCTTGGCTGCGAAATAGCTGCCTTTATAAGTAATCGCTGAGTTCTGCGCGGAGGAGACGTGAAAAGTTACGTCTATGCCGGGCGGCGCAGTTGACTAGAGGAAAGATGAGCGTTGTAGAGATGTTGCGTGCAACGCCTCGGCGATGATCACCTACTCGCTATTCATAGTGCGCAATCAAAGCGGCCATCCTGGTGGCGATCCCGGCAGAATGGCGGCCAGCCCGCGATTTAAGTCGTAGCACGACATGTCTCCGCTTTGTCAGCGACCCGGCGCAGGCATCCCTGTTGACGGCGCGAGCCATCGGTTCAAATAGAACATTTGCCGGCAGACGCGGCGGGCTATCGAGTCAAGCAAACGAAACAAAAAGAAGCGGCACGCAGCGCCGCTGCCGGCGGAGGTTACCGCCAGGATCGGGGCAGGGATTGCGACACATCAACGCAGCAGGCGATGTGCTCAGCCGGTTTGGGGAGAGGCTGCGGCGCTGCCTGAGGCGGCAGAACCGATCTGGGGCCAGGATTCTGGTGGTACGCGGCAGCCGCATGGCAATCGAAATGTCCAGAATACTCAAGCGCCACGGGCTGAATAGCGACCTGGTGGAGCGGACCTCGCTGGTGGAGAACGCCCGTCACACCCAGCCAGCCCTGATTCTGAGCGATCTCTCCGTCAGCGGCATGTCAGACGTGGAAGAGGCCATTGGCTTGCACCAGCGTCTGCCCAGGTGCCGGGTATTGCTGTTTTCCGGGCAGGGACTGCGCCGCAGCTCCATACCGCGGGAATCAGAAATGGAACTGGTGCGCACCATCGAGCGTCTGTGCACCGGCCCGGACAATGGGCACATGCTGTGGCTGGATCTGGCACGTTTCATCCAAGCTGTGCCCCGGCGTAAATCCATGGCAGCTTGAGTTCGATCAGCTTTCTCCGGGAACCCAGGCTCAATGCGCCAGATTCCAGCTGCCGGCGGTGGTAGAACCCAGGGCATTGATGGCAGTTACCCACCTCTCCAGCTTGTGGTGCCCGGTGCGGTGCAGCAGATAACTGGTGAGCAGCGGCCCGCCTACACCGAAGCCGTAGCTGAACACCGCCTGTCCGGCCCAGCCGCGGTTCACGAATAAGGCGCCGAAAGGGTTCAGTTCGTGGATGGGATAGCTGTTGAGAGCCCGCCGGGTAGTTACGGCGTCATAGGTTTCCGCTGCCAGATTCCAGCCGTGCAAAGCGAGATTGGTCTTATCCAGGAAACGATGCTCCGGACGCGGGGCAGAGGCCAGCAGATCATTGGAAACGTGCAGATCCGGCGTCTGCTGGGCACAACACAGCGTCCCCGCGAGGAGGCAAAGCAGAAGGTAAATCTTGGGCATGCTTTTGCAGCGGAGTCTAGCAGACTAGCTGCCGGCCCGCAGCAGCAAACTGCACCCCCTCCGCCTTTTTTCACCACAAGCGCCGGATTTGTGTCTGGTTTTCCTGGCCGCTTTGGGCCAACCGGCGGCTCACCTGGAGTCATCTCAACAACTCTGGCCAGGTCAGGAGCTCAATGCGCAGATTCGGATATGGTTGCGTTCTGTTTCTCCTTCTTGCGGTTTTCACTGGTTGCCAGGGAGTCAGCAGCAGTGGCAGCGGCGGGAGCACTCCTCCTCCCTCTTCGGGAGCGTCGGTGACCCTGACCGTCAAGGTATCGGGTGGCGGCTCAGGCACCGTGACCAGCCAGCCCAAGGGGATTAACTGCCCCACCAGTTGCACTGCCAGCTTCAGTCAGGGCATAAAAGTGACGCTCACCGCGACCCCGGGCAGCGGTTCAGGGCTCGATCTCTGGGGCGGCGCCTGCAGCGGCAGCGTGCCCACCTGCAGCCTCACTTTGAACAGCAACCAGACGGTTTCGGCCAGTTTCCACAAGTCCGACATTGCCCTCATCAACCATATCGTCATCCTCCTGCAGGAGAACCGTTCCTTCGACCACTATTTTGGTCACCTGGCGGACTACTGGGCGACGAACGGCTACTCGCCGGAGCCCTTCGACGGTGAGCCCGCCGATGCCTCCAACCCGGGTACCACCGCCGGCACCACCGTAAACTCGTTTCACCTGACCACGACTTGCGTGGAGAATCCCAGCCCCTCTTGGAATGAGAGCCATGGCGACTGGAATCACGAGGACCCCACTTCCAGCACGCCCTTGCTGGATGGCTTTGTGCGCACCGCCGCCACGGAAAAGAGTCCCACCACCGGCCTGCCCTATTACGACAGCAAGGGCATTCGTGTGATGGGCTATTACACCGACCGGGAATTGCCTTACTATTACTTTATGGCTTCCAATTTCGGAACTTCTGACCGCTGGTTTGCCCCGGCTATGACCCGCACCCAGCCTAACCGTATGTATCTGTATGCGGCTACGTCGCATGGACATGTCTATCCGCTTACTGCCGGCAGCCCGCAGCTCTCCGACCAGACCATCTTTCAGCTTTTGCAGAACAGCGGAATTTCCTGGAAGATCTACGTGCACCCCAATGCCACCGGCTGTACGACTCCTACTTGCCTGATGGCGCAGAGTTACATGAACCAGTTCACCTTTGGCACCACCATTGTGCAGAAGTATCCGCAGAATTTGGCGCCCATTTCCCAGTACCTGAGCGACGTGCAAAATGGAACTTTGCCCCAGGTGGCCTTTATCGAGCCGGCCTCGCAGGAGTTGCTGGATGAACACCCCGCCGACGACGATCTGCAGCCCCAGTTTATTCCCAACATACAGACGGGAAGTGCTTACGCCGCTTCGCTGATCAACGCCCTGATGAAGAGCTCGTCATGGAAGGATTCGGTGTTCTTTTTCTCTTTCGACGAGTTTGGGGGATTTTATGATCATGTGCCGCCGCAGACGGCGGTAAGTCCTGACGGCATTCCGCCCAGCGATCTGGTTAACGGCGATATTTGCACTGCAACTAACGGCGCCGGCGGTTACACCTGCGACTTCACTCTTACCGGTTATCGCGTGCCCCTGATTGTGATTTCGCCCTACGCGAAGAAGCACTACGTTTCGCACACGGTGGCGGATTACACAGCCCTGCTGAAGTTCATTGAGACGCGGTTTAACTTGCCAAGTCTGACGGCCAGGGATGCGGCGCAAATGGATATGACCGAGTTCTTTGATTTCGTCAACCAGCCTTGGGCGACTCCGCCAACGCCTCCCACGCAGCCCACGAACGGGCCGTGCTATCTGGATCACCTGCCGTGAGGCCTTGAGGATTGAAAACAAGCACCTTTGTTGAGTCCTACCGGGTGGCGCGGCCGGTAGGAAAGGTGCAGCCGCTAAGACGGCGTAGGTTGGACTGCGTCGGTGGTTTGGTTCCGCGATCGCTTCAAACGGGAGCTCGATGCGGGAAACTTCCAGCCCGGCACCTCTCCCGTACGCTCCAAGCTATCGGCAAACTTGCGCAACTCGCGGGCTACAGGCTTAGGTCCGTACTCGGCTACGGCAAGTTTTACCGTGACCGCGACTCCATCCAGCGAATCGTTGGCATTCAGCTGCCGCAGCAACCAATGCTTGATTGACAGTGGCACTTTCGCAACCTCCTGCTTGA
>JBLMXE010000113.1:0-2555 GCA_050257615.1 Chlamydiota bacterium
CCCACCGACTACACCTCCCTGCTCGACCGCAAGCAGACCCAGCAGGCCATCTTCGCCGTAAAGCGCTACATCGAGGACAACCTCTGCCGCGAGCTCAACCTGATCATGGTGACCGTCCCCCTGCTGGTGGACGTGGAAAGCGGGGTCAATGACCTGCTGGACCGCGACGGCTCGCGCACCCCCATCTCCTTCCACATCTCCAATGACCACGAGCAGCACCCGGTGAACGCGCAGATCGTTCAGGCCGCCACCAAGTGGAAGCGCATGGCCCTGCGCCAGTTCGGCATGGGCGTGGGCGAAGGCCTGTGCACCGACATGCGCGCCGTCCGCAAGGACTACTTCCTCGACCACGACCACAGCGTTTACGTGGACCAGTGGGACTGGGAGCGTGTGATCACCGCCGAGCAGCGCAACCTGGAATTTCTCAAGGAAATTGTCAACAAAATCTGGAAGGTGCTGGTGGGCGCGGAGCGCTACGCCCAGGAGATGTTTCCCCAGCTCAAGGCCAGCAAGTACCCCAATCTACCGGAGAAGCTCACTTTCCTGCACGCTGAGGACATTCTCGAGATGTACCCCGACCTGCCGCGCAAGCAGCGCGAAACCCGGGTGCTGCAGGATTATCCCGCGATCTTCATCATCGGCATTGGCTGGCCGCTGGCCGACGGCTATCCCCACGAAAACCGCGCCGCCGACTACGACGACTGGATCACCGAAACCCGCTCCCAGGACGGCCGCCCCATGCACGGCCTGAATGGCGACATTCTGGTGTGGAACCCGGTCACGCGGCGCCGCCATGAGCTGACTTCCATGGGAATTCGGGTAAACGCCGACACACTGCGCAAGCAACTCTCGATGTCGGGCCAGACGGACTTCTTGAAGTTTCCCTACCACCAGGCCATCATCAACAACCAGATTCCGCTCAGCATCGGCGGCGGCGTGGGGCAGGCGCGCACCCTCATGCAGTTACTCCGCAAGGCGCACCTGGGCGAGGTAACGGTGAGCGTCTGGCCGAAGATCCTGAAAGACATCTGCGCCCGCAAAAACATTTTTGTGCTGGAGTAATGGTAGCGCCGGCGTCTCGCCCTCGCCTCGCCTTCCCCAGGAAGGCGTCATTCCGAGGCGCCTCAGTGCCGTGAAATCTCGCGCGTCCCGCGTTCCGGCTTTCTAGCTGAATGGCTGGCTAACAACTGCACTAGCCCCGCAGGGGCGGGACAGTTAAGCCCAGGACGGAAGTCCTGGGAAACACCGAGAGAAACTGGGAGTCGCGGAACGACGCCACCAGTCGCCTCCCACAATCTCCAGCCCACCTCATGCTACCTGGGCGCCACGGCGCTCGCCTGCTTGCTGCCCGGCGCGCCCAGCAGGCGGCCTAGTGCTGCGCTCAGCAGGTCCGGCTTAAAACCAAACGGACCCGGCTTAGTCTTGAATACGATCCTGCCGGCGCTGTCAATCAGGTAGATGCGGTCGGGCCAGCCGGTATAGGCCTTCTCTGTTGTGTTATCGAAACCATCCAGCACGGCGGGAAACTTGATGCCCAGCTTGCGCACGCAGGTGCCAGCCAGCTCGGTGCGCTCCTGCTCGTTGCGCGGGCTGCGGAAGACCACGCCCTGCTTGATGTTGCTCTCCATCTGCCACACGTCGCTGGGATGCGCTTCCAGGATGTACACCGCCAGAAACTGCACTCGGTCGTGATACTGGTCGTATAGCTTGTTGAGGGCGGGAACCTCCCGCCGGAAGGGAGGTCAAGTGTAGCTGCCGAACACCAGCACCACCGGCTCTTTGCCGCGAAACGAGGAAAGCTGCACCGTTTCGCTCTTATCCAGCACGCCCAGGGAAAAGTCGGGCGCCGTCTGCCCGGGCTGCAGCACGCCGGCGCGAGCCTGCGTCCACAGGGTCTCAAAAGGCAGGACGAAATAGGCCGCCACCGGCATGCGGGCCATCACCCGCCCAAAGGTTTCCGGCGGCTGCCGCATGGCCCAGGCGATGAACCCCACAAAAACCATCCACAAGACCGCCAGCACAATGGCGGCGCGAACCAGAATGCTACGCATGGCACGAGATATTAGCGCACCCTGCCCCTGTCTGCAGCTGCCTGCTCATCTTTTCCCGCATACGAAACGCCCCGAGTCACCAGCCTCGGAGACCTTGAAACCCGCTCTCCAAACTTTTCTAACCTCCCCCCAACGGCTATCATCTTTACTTGACAAGGAGCCCGCGATGAAGAAGCGCAATCCCGAGACTGTGGTCATACACGGCGGTGCAGAACCGGAGCACCAGAGCGGCCCCCTGGCCACGCCCATTTTCCAGACCTCGACCTTCGCTGTTGAGGATAATGACGAGCAGCTTCGCGTTACCCACAGCGACAAGTTCTACACCCGCTACGGCAACCCCACGCACACGGTAGCTGAGAAGACCATTGCCGAACTGGAAGGCGCGGAGGCGGCGCTGCTGTTCGCCTCCGGCATGGCCGCCATCACCACCACCGTGCTGGCCCTGGTGCGCGCCGGCGACCACATCGTCGCCCAAGCCGATCTCTATGGCGGCACCATGAAATT
>JBLMXE010000114.1:0-3294 GCA_050257615.1 Chlamydiota bacterium
CGATAAGCTTGGGATGGCTGATCGACACGCCGATAAAGGCGGTGACATCCTTGCCCAGGCGGCGCGCGTCCACGGTGGCGTGATAGCCGGTGATAATGCCGCTGTCTTCAAGCTTTTTGACCCGTTCGACCACCGAGGGCGCGGACAGCCCGACCTGTTCGCCCAACTTGGCCAGCGGGGTCTTACAATGATCCTGAAGCATGGCAAGGATCTGGAAATCGATCCCGTCCAGCTCCGGGTTGGTGCCTAATTTCATAAGTCAAAACCTTGTGGTTGCCGTAAAAAGAATCAAAAGCCATATCCGCTGTCAAGGTTTGTTAGGCTTCCGAAGCAGATTTTCGAAAAGATCAAGGGTCAAGGCCTGGATATGCTGCAAAAGCATAGTGGGACAGGCGTCCCTGCCTGTCACTGGAGTTTCTACATTTTAAGTCGGTCACGAATCGTTAGGTATTGACATACAGACTTTGGGATTGTAGCCTTAGGGCGCTCGTAGGGTGGAGGAGGTGTGGCATGGCCGACGATCTCAAGGATACCATCCTGTCAATATTCGAAGCCTCCCTCGATGCGCAGTTGCGCGCCGTCCGCCGCCTGCGCCAGCCCCCCGCCCAAGCCCCGCCCTCACCCCGGCCCAGGGGTATGTCGCAGGTCGAGATGGCTTACGACATACTCAAGCGGGCACGCTCACCGCTGCACGTCTCGGTGATCATCGAGCGCATCGAGCAGGCCTTCGGGGTCAGCGTCGACCGTGAAAGCCTGGTCTCCGCGCTCAGCAAGAAGGTCGCCCGCCACGACCGCTTCTCGCGCCCCGAGAAAAACACTTTCGCCCTGCTGCCGGAGTCCAAGTGATGGACCTCCAACCCCTGCTGCTGCAAGCCTTCCTCTCTCTGACCGAAGGCTGGCGCGCGGTCTTTACCCAACGCCGCCTGCTCCTGCGGGCCCAGCGCCAGGCGCTGGGTGCCCTGCTGGTGCTCGGCCGCGCCACGCTCTCCCGCATTCTGTGGACCAATGGCCGCGAGCAGTGCAGTTGGTCGGCCGATTACTTCCTCCACTCCCGGGCCAAGTGGGATCCCCAGCAACTGTTCGCCCCGCTGCTCAAAGAAGCCCTGCGCTATTGTCGCGGTCCCCTGGTCGGCGTGGCGGTCGACGACACCCGCGTGCGCAAAACCGGACGCGCCATCCCCCAGGCCGCTTACCACCGCGACCCCATGTCGCCACCCTTCCATACCAATCTGATCCTGGGACTGCGCTTCCTGCAGGCCTCGCTGTTGCTGCCGCTGCATAAGCTGGCCGAGGTCTCCGCCCGCGCTATCCCGATCCGCTTCGAGGAAGTCTCCACCGTCAAAAAGCCCGGCAAGCGCGCCGATGCCGCGGCTCGCGAACAATACCGCATAGACCAAAAACGCTTCAGCCTCTCCCAGCGCTCCGTCGCCTCGATGGCCGCCATTCGTGCCGCGCTCGATTGCGCCGGAGCGCAGCTCAAAACCCTGGTCATCGCCGGCGATGGCTCCTTTTGCAACCGCACCGTGCTGGCTGGTCTGCCCGCGCGCACCGAACTGATTTCCCGCACCCGTAAGGACGCCAAACTGTGCCTGCCTGCGCTGGGGGAGGGCCGGCGCATCTACAGTGCGAAGAAGTTTAGCCCCGAGCAGGTACGCCAGGACCAGTGCATCCCCTGGCATACCACCAAGCTGTTTTACGGCGGCAAGCGCCGCGCGCTGCGCTATAAAGAAATCTCCGGCGTGCTGTGGCAAAGCGGCGCCCGCACCCGCCCCCTGCGCCTGTTCGTGATCGCTCCCACACCCTATCGCAAACGCCAAACCGGACGCTGGTATTACCGCCAGCCCGCCTATCTGCTGTGCACCGAACTGACCAGCACGGCGCTCCCACTGCTGCAAATCTACTTCGACCGCTGGCAAATCGAGGTCAATCACCGCGAGGAGAAAGACACCCTCGGCGTGGGTCAAGCTCAGTTGCGCAACCCCAACGCCGTACCCAGACAGCCCGCCCTCGTCGTCGCCGCCTACTCCGCCTTGCTGCTCGCCGCACTGAAGGTCTTCGGTGTGCTGCGCGGCCCCGCCTTCCCCGCCCTCCCAAGGTGGCGGCGCAACGCCAAACGCGCTTCCTGCCTCGACCTCCTCACCATGCTGCGCAACGAAGCCTCAAACTACCCCCAACTGCTCCAAAAATTCGGCATTGCCACCTCTGCCCCTCGCATGATCGCCGCTGCTGCTGCCTAAATATGTAGAAACTCCAGATCTCTCCCAGAGGGAGAGAAGATTAAGGAAAGAAGCCAGCTTTTATGCAGGGTGCGGAACCGCCCAATGGGCTACTGCCTGGAAAACTTCTTTTTTCCGCACCCTGCCAGGGGCCCGGCCGAGGCTTTAAAATCGGCGCTCCCGGCGCTCAGGGCAGCGGACAGGCGGCGGCGCCCAGCGCCTTGATTTCCGCGAGATCGGCCGCAAGAAGAAACCCGGCCCGTACCGCCGCTTCGGCCGCCGCTTCGAACCGAGCCAGATACTCGTGCCGGCCGCCCGGATAAATCGCTGCGAGCCTGGCCGCATCCAATGCGTGCGTGGTGCCGAACAGGAATGCGAATCCGCCGCCGCCCTGCCCAAGGCCTGACAGCGCCGCGGCCGGCACGTCCATCCAGGGAGTGCGGATGCCGCCCTTGACGTTGCCATGCTCGTCAAGCGCCAGGCGCGCCGGCGCGGCCGATTCCAGTTCCATGCGCGGCGCGGCGGGAGCGGGCTTGCCTTGTGCGATCCATCGCTCAAGCGCGTCCAGCGCGGCCTGGCTCACGTAATGGAACTGCGGGCCGGCGTTGATTGGGGAATCGGCTGGAGCGCCCATCAGTTCGCTGACTGGCGCATTCAATTGGGCCAGCCGCGCGGCGGACAAGCTGCCGTCGTCAAACTGAGACGCGATCATGCCGTAGGCGTCGAAATGAGCCGCGCCGGCCACTTCCCACAAACGGATTCGATCCGTATCCGGCTGGCGGGCGCCGATCCCTCCCAACTTGATCTGGTCGGTTTCGCTTTGAATGGTCAGCACCGGAACCCGCGCGTCGGCGCGGATGTGTTCGGAGCCGGAAAACAGCGGCTCGTCGCCGGTCAGGCTTACGGGACGGCGCGCGCTCAAAAAATCGCCGTTGATGGGAGCGCCGCTACCGCCCCGCCCATGGATCAGGAACGCATCATAAACCTGTGCGAGAGGGTCGATAGCGTTGACGTAGGTGACCAGAAAGATCGCCGATTGCGAGGCTCCGGTGGCAATTACGCGCTCGGCCTTAAGCGG
>JBLMXE010000115.1:0-6428 GCA_050257615.1 Chlamydiota bacterium
GCCGCTTCGTGCCTGCCGAAATTTTCCGCGGCGGGGCCATTCCCGCGGGCCGGTATTCCCTGCTGCTGCGCGCCACCTTCCAGTCTGATGAGCGCACCCTGCGCGACGACGAGGTGGCTCTCTGGTCCAGCCAGATCATTCAGGCGCTGCAGGGGCTGGGGGGAACGCTAAGAGCGTAAGGCAGCTCTCAGTTCTCGGTTCTCGGTTCTCAGCCTTCCAAATCAGGTATCCGTTTGTAAGATGGGTGCAGCCCCTACGGGGCTCGGATTCCCTTCGGCACGTTGACCCAGGACTGGAGCCTGCCCTGGAGCGGAGTCGCAGGGTCCTGGGCTTTACTATCCCCGGCGCTGATCTGCAGAAGGACTCCAGTCACGTGTGCTGAGGGGGAGGCATCCCGCGCCTCCGGCGCGTTTTTCAGCCTTCTCTTATCACCTTCAAACGGTCTCGTAAAGACCAGCCGAAAGTAGCCCGCGAGAACTGAGAAGTGCCTTACCCGCCTTGTTTCAGCTCAATCAGCACCAGCTTGGCCACCGCCTTGAGGGTTTCAAACACGCCCACCCCCTGGAAGGCGATAGCCTCAATTACGGGCTCGTCTTTCTTGAGCAGTTCCTGCTTCAGGGTATCCACCGGCATGGCATTGGACAGGTCGCGCTTGTTGAGCTGCAGCACGTAGGGAATGCGGTTGAAATCATAGCTGTGTTCCTTCAGGTTCTCCTGCAGGTTCTCCAGGGCTTCCACGTTGGCGTCCATGCGCTCTTCCTGGGAGTCGGCCACGAATACCACCCCGTCCACCCCGCGCAGGATGAGCTTGCGGCTGGCGTCATAGAACACCTGCCCGGGCACGGTGTAGAGGTGGATGCGGGTCTTGAAGCCACGCACGGTGCCCAGGTCCAGGGGCAGGAAGTCGAAGAACAGAGTGCGCTCCGTCTCCGTGGCCAGCGAGATCATCTTGCCCTTCTGCTGGTCCCCGGTGCGCTCGAAAATCCACTGCAGGTTGGTGGTTTTACCCCCCAGTCCAGGACCGTAATATACGATCTTGCAGTTAATCTCCCGGGCTGCGAAGTTGATAAAGCTCAAACCGTTGCCTCAATGCCGGCGCGCTGGTAAACCCCGGCTGCTTTACATTCCTGGTTCCTATTTGGAGCAGAGAACTTTTTATATCACAGCTTTACAGCGGAAGGCAGGTATCTCCCGGTTTACTACTTCGGTGGGGCGGGGGGAAGCGGTACAGCGGCAAAAAACCGCTAACGCCCTGGCGGCAGAGGGTAATAGCCGTATTTGGCCGTGATTTTCAGGTTGGGGTGGTCCACCCGCACCTCGATGTCGCGATACCCGCTGCTGACCGTGGCCTTGGTGGTGTAACCGATGGTGTACTGGTTACGCGCCTCGCGCGTCAGCTCGCCGTAGGCCTTCTCGATGGTCTGGCGGGTAAAAGCGGGGAAAGCCTGGCCCCCGGTCGCTGCCGCGTACTTGGGCAGGATATTGCTTCTCCCCAGGCCGGGGATGTGCAGCTTTTCGGCCGTGCTGTAGCCGGGAATGGCAGCCCCGCTCACGGAAACGGCGTACACGGAAATGTTGTGGGTGAGCAGGAATTTCATCACTTCCCGGTAGCTGGCGGTGCTCTGCCACTCGCGCCCGTCGCTGATGATGAAGATCACCTTGCGCCGGGTAACGTCGCGTTTGCTCAGGTCCACCCCTGCCTCCAGCAGGGCGTCATTGAGCACATGCGACATGCGCGGCGGTGGGATGTGTGCCATCGCCCCCTGGTCCACCGGCAGACCATTTACCGTGGGGCTGGAATTGAGCGGCCCTCCGGTAAAGGGGACCCCACCGGTCTCGCCTTCTTCCGTGTCCCGCAGCATGGCCAGGGTGCCGTCCACCTTCCGATTAACGGCCGTGAAGTCCAGCATTCTCTGCACCACGTTGCTATAGGTATAGAGCGAAACCTCGTCGTACTGGCTGAAGGCGCCTTCCAGCGCAGTAAGGCTCTCCTTAACCTTGCGGAACTCCGTGCTGGGGACCCCGGTGTCAATAATCACCGCCGCCGAGAGGGGGAAGGGATCGCTGGTGAAATAGGAAATAGCCTGCTTTACCCCGTTTTCATAGACTGAGAAATCCTTGGGGACCAGGCCCTCCACCATGCGCCCGTAATCGTCCTTGACCGTCACCGGGACGACCACGAAATTCACATCTTTTCTCAGGGTATAAAGCTGGTCGCGCGGATCCAGGGGCGCCCTGGGAACGCTGCCGGCGGGCACGGTGGTGATCTTCGGCTGCGGCGCCGGCGGCGGCACTTGCGAGGCTGGCTGTTCCACCGGCACGCTGGTCATGGGAGGCAGTTGCGGAGCTGTGCCGGGTTGCGGCTGGGGCGCGGAGGGCAACTTCTTGCCCCCGGGGAAGGGCTGCGGCTGGCGGCCAGCCGAGGGCGCGTCCGGAATGTTCTGTTGGTCCTGGGTTCCTGTCTGCTGGCTCTGGCTTCCCGAATGGCTGCTGCCGCCGTTAGCCGAAGGCTGGGACGCTGTCTGCGCCTGCGCTCGCGCTCCCCCCGCTCCGCAGCAGAGGAGCATGGTCACCACCGTAATCCCGACCCAGCGCCAGTTGCCCGCCTTTACCATACCCTGCGGCCGCCTCTCCCCAACCTAGCTTTTTGTCGCGTAGCCGAGCCCGCTTCCTGCATCTTAGAATAGCAATAGCTACCCTAATAATAGCTGAGCCCAGGAGCTTCGGGGATGACGAACGTCGCAGCTGCTTGTGACAGTGACTACCCGTCCCCAGCTCAGGAAAGGTTCCTCATGTCCCGTAATCAGGCCCTTTGTATGTTGATGGCCCTGCTGGCCGTCGCGCTGCTTTTTCCGGCGGTGGCACGCGCTCAGCAGCCTTCCTCCCCGCCCGCTTCCGGCCAGCAGGAGGGCGATCAATCCGTCTCCACCCTGCAGGTGAACGTCAACGTGGTCAACCTGTTTTTCAACGTCAAGGATAAGCATGGCACTCTCATCCCCAATCTCAAGCGGGACGACTTCAAGGTCATGGAGGATGGGCGCCAGCAGACCATCAAGTATTTCGCCGCCGAAAGCGACCAACCCCTTACGCTGGGCATTCTGATTGACAGCAGCGTCAGCCAGGAACGCGTGCTGCCCATGGAAAAGGAGGTGGGCGCCTCTTTCCTGAAAGAAGTACTGCGGCCCAAAGACGAAGCCTTCGTCATCAGCTTCGATGTGAATGTTGACTTGCTGCAGGACTTCACCAATTCCGCCAACATGCTGCGCACCGGGCTCAACCAGGCCAAGATCAATGGCGGCGGCGGTTGTGGCGGCATACCTGGGCTGGGCGGAGGACCGGTACCCTGCACCAATCCCAAGGGCACCCTGCTCTATGACGCCGTCTATCTGGCGGGCCGCGAGAAACTGGCGCAGGAGGTTGGGCGCAAGGCCATGATCATCCTCACCGACGGCGAAGACCAGGGCAGCCAGGAGACCATTCGTTCCGCGATTGAAGCGGCACAGAAGTCTGACTCCATCTGCTACGTGCTCCTCATCGCCGACCGTGGCTTCTATGGCCTGGGTGGCTATTCCGGCGATCGCTATATGAAACAGCTTGCCCAGGAGACTGGCGGCCGGGTCATCAACGTGGGCAACAAGCCGGAAAAGCTCAAGCAGGCCTTTGACGAGATTGCCAGCGAGCTGCGGACCCAGTACAGCATCGGCTACACGCCCACCAACACCAAGCGTGACGGCAGTTTCCGCAAAGTGGAGGTCAAGACCAAGGACGGCTATAAGGTACAGTGCCGCTCCGGTTACTACGCCCTGCCGCCAAGAGGAGAAGGGGAGTAGCTAAAAGCGGGAGTCGGTAGTCAGGAGTCAGTAGTCGGCAAACCCTAACCGACTCCTCCCGAGTGGCGGATCTTAGCGTGATCTTGTCCAGGCGCACCGAGTCCGCGCATCCGTCACTCGATCCCAAGGAATTCTTCTGGTGGTTTCCGCCGCGCGTCCTCGAACGCTGACTCTCGAGTCCTGACTCCTGAGCCCTGCCCCCCGGACTACTGATTGGGCGCGTAATAGCCGCGGCGGGCGCGCACGTGCATGTCTTTGTGCTTCTCCGCCAAGATCTCGATGGAGTGGTAGGCGCCGTCCCGCCTGAGGTCGGTCGGCCGGTAGGAGAGCGCATACTGGCTGCGCAGTTCGTCCTGGATCTGGGTGAAGGCGTCGGTCACGTCTTCCACCTTAAAGGGGAAGAACGAGCGCCCGCCGGTGGCATCAGCAATGCGCTCCAGCACCTTGTCGCCATGGGTCTTCATGCCGCTGATGTTGGTGCTGATGGTGTAAACGATCACCTCGGCCCGCTGCGCCATTTCAATGGCTTCTTCCCGGGTCACGTGACTCTGGTTGTCCTCGCCGTCGGTCAGCAAGATGATGGCGCGCCGCACCGAGCCTGTATCCTTCGTCTTCAGCAGCTTGTCGCGGCAGGCATAGTAGAGGGCGTCATACATAGCGGTGCCCCCGCCCGGCCGCAGCATGCGCACGCCGTGGGAAAGATCTTCGGTGTTGTCGGTGAAGTCCTGCGTCACTTCGGGCGTGGTGTCGAAGCCGATGGTAAAGGCCTTGTCGTAGTTGGGCCGGACAATCTGGTTGAGAAACTCAATGGCCGCCGCCTGCTCGAATTTGAAGCGGTCGCGCACCGAATTGCTGGCGTCAACCAGCAGGCCCACCCGCAGCGGCAGGTTGGTTTCGCTGCTGAAGCTGACCACCGCCGCCTGCGGTTGCCTGTCGTCCAGCACGCGAAAGTCGTTTTTCCTCAGATCTTTCACGTAGCGCCCATGCTTGTCGGTGACGGTGAAGATCACGTTGACTTCGTCCACGCGCTTGCGAATGGTGGTGAGCGGAGTTTCGTCACTTCCGGCTGGTGGCGCGGCCTTTGCCGTGGGCGGAGGAGTTGGACCCGGTGCGGGTTCGGCGGTCGCGGTTGCTGGCTGCGTGCTTACCGATTCCGGTTGTTCCCCTTCGGAACCATTGGCGGGCGAGCTTGTAGCTGTTGAACTTGCCGGCTGCGCGCTGCTGGTTGCCGGCTGAGGGGCGGCAGCGGGCGGGGACGCGGGTTGGGCCGGAGGCGGGGCTGGTTTCGCCTTCCGCATCTGCTGCATCTTCACCGCCGACGGCGCCGACGGCAGATTGTCCTGGCTGTTCTGGCTGGAATCCTGTCCCACAGCCCAAGGCAGCAGAAAGAGCACCCCAATCGCAAAGACAATGGCCCTGCGTGTCATCCTGATTCTCCATTATAGCTGCTGAACGGCCCTATGCGGGCCAGGAAATCCAGCAACTCCGGAGGCAGAGGACGGGTAAAGGCCAGCTTCTCGCCCGTTCTGGGATGTGCGAACTCAAGGGCCGCAGCATGAAGAAAGTTCCGCCCCAGGCTTAAGCTGGCTGGCTGGGGCCGAATGGCTGCCCCGGCGGGACGAAGCGCGCGCGGCGCACCGTAAAGCGCATCCCCCACCACGGGATGCCCCAGGGAGGCCAGGTGCACCCGGATCTGGTGGGTGCGGCCGGTATCAATTTTCAGCTCCAGCAGGCTGAACTTGCCAAATTCGGACTGAACGCGCTCGCGCAGCTTGTAGTGGGTGACCGCCTCGCGCCCGCCGCTGCGCCGCGTGGTCATGCGGGTGCGGCGGATGCGGTCGCGGCTGATGGCGCTGGAAACGGTGCCCGCTTCCTGCTTCAGCCAGCCGTGCACCAGGGCGATGTATTGCTTGCGCACCTGGCGGCCGGAAAATTGCGCCGCCAGCCGGCGGTGGGCGAAGTCATTCTTGGCCACTACGATCAGCCCGCTGGTGGCGCGGTCCAGTCGGTGCACAATGCCCGGCCGCAGCTCGCCCCCCACCTGCGAAAGCGCCCCAAAACGGTGCAGCAGCGCGTTCACCAAGGTGCCGCGATTACGCTCGTCTTCCGTAGCGCCAGCCCCGGCGTGCACCATCATGCCCGCGGGCTTGTTGATGACCGCCAGGTCGTCATCTTCGTAAACCACGTCCAGGGGAATTTCTTCGGCGATGGCGCGCAGCGGAGGCGCTGCTGCCGGCTCCAGCACCTGGATGCGCTCGCCGCCCTTCAGCTTGAGCGACGGCTTGGCCGCGGCTTTATTCACCAGCACCTTGCCCGCGGCAATGAGTTGCTGCACCCGCGCCCGGCTCACCTCCGGCAACTGCGCCGTCAAGAACTGATCCAGCCGCCGTCCGGCGTGCTCGGGCGCGACTTCGAACGTAGTGGGTGAATCATGGCCTGGCATGGCCCATCATTCTCGCATGGCCCGCGCGTGCCCCACATTTGGCCGCGTAGCTACTGCTGGTGTCATTACAAATCTATGGCGGCCAAATGTGGGGGATGTCCTGCGGTTGGGAACCGGAGTGTTGGGGTAGGCGTTATTGACTAGTCATATGACTA
>JBLMXE010000116.1:0-12125 GCA_050257615.1 Chlamydiota bacterium
GTCGCCCGGCCCGAGATTAGCCGCACGGAAATGGCGCGGGGGAACGGGCTTGATCCTGCCAAGACCTGGATCACGCTCATGCCCGGCAGCCGCCGCCGTGAGGTGGAGATGAATCTGCCCACCATGGTTGCAGCCGCCGCCGGGCTGGGATCCGGCTACGAATTCCTGCTTCCCGTTGCCCCCACCCTGGAAGCGGGCTTTGTACGCCAACTGACCGGCGAGCGAAGCAGTGTTCGCCTGCTGGCGGACGCCCGCAGCGCGCTGGTCCACTCCCGGGCGGCGGTGGTGGCCAGCGGCACCGCCACGGTCGAGGCCGCCATGATGGGGACGCCTTTTGTGATGGTTTACCGCGTTTCGCCCCTCAGCTTTGCCGTAGGGCGGCCACTGGTCAAGCTGCGCCACTTCGCCATGGTCAATTTGATCGCCGGGGAGGAGGTCATTCCCGAATTGGTACAGTCCAATTTCACCGCCGAGAACGTCGTTTCCCGCCTGCAGCCCATACTGGCAGATACCCCCGAGCGATCTAAAATGCTGGCCGGCCTGGCGGGGGTCCGGGAGCGCCTGCGGGCGGGTACGGCAGGCCATTCCCAGGCCGCGGCAGAGCGCGCTGCCGAAGCCGTGCTGGCTGCGTTATCCTAGATGTGCGGAGCGGAAGAGCTACCCCCTCACTGGGGCGGCGGCAAACAGAGCTGTTTCGCATCTTTTTTGCCGCAAATTACATCGAAACCTGATAGCTCTCCGGGAGACAAAATGTACTTGGTGCCGGTAAGAACGAAATTCCGGGCATTCCTGTGCCTTGTTGCAGCCTTGGCCGCACTGGCCGTTCGCCCGGCAAGAGCCGCGGAAAAGCCGCGCCTCCAGGTAGATCATTACGATATAGATGCTCAGTTGATCCCCGCCAAGCACCAACTGGTGGCCCACACCCGGGTCAAATTCACGGCGCTGGAAGACCTGAGCGTTGCGGTTTTTGAATTGCACAATGACCTGCGGCCCACTCGCGTGCTGGATGCCGACGGCAACACGCTATCGGTGGAGCGCGTGACCCAGGACTCGACGATTCGCATCGCCCTGCCCAACGGCCTGAGCAAGGGCTCCTCCACTACCCTGACCATTGATTACGCGGGCACCCTGGAGTCCGGCGACAACAGCCCTGTGCCCGGCCTGAAGCTGGCCTATGTGGGGCCTGAAACCTCTTACCTGCTCTACCCCGGGCGCTGGTTTCCCATTAGCGGCTATGGCCTCAACCGCTTTACCGCCACCATGCGCATTACCGTCCCTGTCTTCATGACCGTGATTGGCAGCGGCGCCACCACCGTGGCCAGCGGCGCTCCGGCCATCGAAGAGCCCGCCAAAAAGCCTGCTCCAAGCCGCCGCCGGCGTGGCGAGCGCGAGCGTCTGCCCGCCCCAGTGCCCAAAGCTGCATCGCCTGGCGATAGCGGCGCGGTCCATACCTTTACCCTGGTTTGGGATAAGCCCAGTTTCCCTGGCACGATCGTTGCCGGCCAGTTCGGCGACAGCGTTTACACGGCGGGTGGCCTGAATGTTCACGTTTACTTCCAGCCCATCCACAAGAGCATCGCTTCCCAATACGGAGAGACGGCGGCCAAGGAATTCCAATATTTCTCCTCGCTTTACGGCCCGCCGCTATCCACCAGCCTGAAGGTGGTGGAAATTCCCGACGATGCGGGCCTGCCGACGGCCTGGGCGCCGGAGGTTGTGGCCCTCTCCTCGGGCAACATCGGCGACAAGGTGAACTATCGTTTTCTGGCTGATACAGTCGCTCACCAGTGGTGGGGTGTCTCCGTCAGTCCGGCGAGCATGAACGACTGGTGGCTGTGCGATGGCTTTGCCCGCTATTCCGAGGTGCGCTATGTGGAAGAGGCGGCTGGGGAAGCGGCCTTCCAGGAGATGATGAAGGACGTGAGCGTGGGCGCCTTGGCCTACGACACAGTTCCATTAGCCAGCGTAGGCAAGATGGACCCGTTTTCTCCGGAGTTTCAGTCGCTGACCACCGACAAGGGCGCGGAAATCCTGAACATGCTGCGCTGGGTAATGGGCGATGACAAGTTTGACAATACCATGCGCGGCTTCGCCATTCAGTTTGCCGGCAAATCGGCCAGCACTGCCGATTTCCAGAACATCGCCCAGCAGCATTTTGGTGACCAGCTTACCTGGTTCTTCACCCAGTGGTTGAATTCCACCGGAGCACCCGACTTCAAAAACAAATACACCGTCTATCGGCTGGGCAACGGCAAAGGCTTCCGCATCGTGGGCGAGATCACCCAGGACTTGGACCTGTTCCGCATGCCGATGGAAATCAAGGTGGACACCGATGGCAAGACGGAGGACAAGCGTATTGAGGTGGTAGGAACGGATTCACCCTACACCGTTGACACCTATGGGCGGCCGCGCCGCATTGTGATTGATCCCAATGGCTGGGTGCTGAAGAATTCCGGCGATGTCAAAGTTCGCACCGCGATTTTGCGCGGCCAGGGTTACGTGAAGCAGGGTGATCTGGCGCAGGCGCTGACCGAATTCCAGAAGGCTTTGGAGATCAACAAAAACAGCTCACTGGCCCACTACCGCATCGCCGAGGTCTTCTTCCTGCAGCATAACTATCAGGCCGCCGCTAACGAATACCGCGAAGCCGAAGCCGGCGACTTGGACCCAAAATGGACGGAGGTCTGGAGCCACATCCAATTGGGGAAGATCTTCGACCTGACCGGACAGCGCGAGCGCGCCACCAACGAATATAGGCAAGCGCTGCAGACCAACGACAATACTCAGGGAGCCCTGGAGGAAGCCCGCAAGTACCTGCAGAGCCCGTATCAGCAGAAGCCCAGCTCGGGCCAATAATCCCCGGCAGGGAAGCAGCCTGTGGTGGCGGCGGTTACCTCGGCTCGGCCGCAGGCAGCCAAGGAGGCGAGCGCCAGGCTCGCCTTTGGTCTTTGAGGAGTGAAAGGAGGCTGCCGGCTATTTCGTCGCGATGGCGCGCACGCGGACGCTCAGGCGTGATTTATAGCGGGAAGCGGTGTTCTGGTGCAGCACACCCTTCTGGATGGCTTTGTCCAGTACGGAAACCGTCTCCCGATAGATTTGTTCGGCCTGCTCGCGATTGCCGGAAGCAATGCTTTCCCGCATCTTGCGCAGCGCCGAACGGAGCTGGGAGCGGTTGTTACGGTTGCGCGCGGTGCGCTTTTCTGTTTGACGGGCGCGCTTAAGCGCCGAAAAATGATTGGCCATGTCTGCTGGCTTACCTCGGGAAAGTACTTTGGATTAACTGCAACTGTCTGATTTTACGGGAGGGGAGCAGGAATGGTCAAACTGAGCTGCCAGAAACAAGTGGCGTATCTTTCCGACGGCTGAGATCATCCAACCGCTTGGGACGAGGGTGCGTGCGGCAGTCAGTTATACCCGTTGACTCGAGCCGGTCAGGGGGGTACCCTACAACCAATGGTAGTTGCGTGTGCTCGGTGGCGAGCCTCCCGGCCCGTTTGTGCTCCCGGCAGAAATTCCTTTGCGCCAATCGTCGCCCAGATTGCTCCCAGGCACTCGACTCTCTCTGCTGCCATAAACCAGCTCAATGTTCGCGCAGCCGTTGCGCCCGCGGAGGCTAGGACCCGACAGTAAATGAAGAAAAATATCGAAATCAGCTCTAACATCGGCACCCTGTTTGGCACGCGGGACGAAAATCTGCACCTGCTGGAAGATGGTCTGAACGTGACCATTGATCTCAAGGCCGATTCGGTGGAGATCGAAGGTGCGGCCCGCGACGTGGCCCGCGCCGAACAAGTCTTCTCCGACTACGATCAACTGCAGCGCTCCGGGTTCGTTTTCAACAACGGCGACCTGGGCAGCATGCTGCGCATTGTGATTACCGATGCCAGCGCCACCCTGCGCGGCCTGGCGGAGGCTGGGAAGCAGCGCTCGTTCGGCCGCCGCACCGTGCAGCCCAAGAGCATTAACCAGCGCCGCTACCTGGAGGCTATCGAGAAATACGACATGGTCTTCGGCATCGGGCCGGCGGGCACGGGCAAGACTTATCTGGCCGTGGCCATGGCTATCTCCGCCCTGCTGGCCAAGCGCGTGAACCGCATTATCCTGGCGCGTCCCGCGGTCGAGGCCGGCGAGCGCCTGGGCTTCCTGCCCGGGACCCTGCAGGAGAAGGTAGATCCCTACCTGCGCCCACTCTATGACGCGCTTTACGACATGCTCGATCCGGAGAAGGTGGACCGCTACCTGGAGAAGAACGTGATCGAGATTGCGCCCATCGCCTTCATGCGCGGACGCACGCTCAACGATTCCTTTGTGATCCTCGATGAGGCGCAGAACACCACCTCCGAGCAGATGAAGATGTTCGTCACTCGCCTGGGTTTTAACTCCAAGGCGGTGATTACCGGCGACGTCACCCAGATTGACTTGCCCAACTACCGGCGCAGCGGGCTGCTGGAAGCGCTCGATATTTTGAAGAATGTGGACGGACTGTCGTTCATATGGTTCGACGAGAGCGACGTGGTGCGCCACCAACTGGTGCAGCGCATCATTCGCGCCTACGACGAGCACAAGGTTAAGGTGGCGGAGGACCAGATGTCGCTTTCGCTGGAGGGCAAGGGCGGCAACGGCAACGGCAAGAGCGCGCCGCCAGCGGTAGAAAAGGAGCCCGCGGCCGAGCAAACCGAAGAATAAGCAGGCAAGCTTGAACGGCACCCTTCGCCTTTTGGAACGTCTGTGATCATCCTCAAGAAAAAATTGGCAGGTGCGAGCCGGGCCGGACTGCTTCGTTTTCTGGCGCGGGCAAAGCGCTCTGCCGGACTGCGCGGCGAAGTCAATGTCCTGGTGGCCGGCAGCCGGGAAATTCGGAACCTCAATCGTCGTTATCGCAGCAAGGACCAGCCCACCGATGTTTTGTCGTTTCCTGCCGAGGGCGGCGCCGGTAAAGACTTTGCCGGCGACATCGCCATTTCCGCCGACGAAGCGGCCCGCAGCGCACGTCAATTCGGCCACTCTTCCGCGGACGAATTGAAGATCCTGATGCTGCACGGGGTACTGCATCTGGCGGGATATGATCATGAGCGCGACAATGGACGTATGGCCCAACTGGAAGAATACCTGCGCGCTCAGCTGGGTTTGCCCACGGCGCTGATTGCGCGTAGCCGTAACGGAGCGCGTCTCCGGCACTTGCGGCGGAAGGGGCAAAGCCGATGAGCCTTATCGCCATCCCCATCGTGCTCATGCTGGGTGTGCTCACCCTGGTGTCCTACGTCGAACGGCTCTACACCGAGATCGGGAAATTTCTTTCCCGCGAATTCCAGGACAACATTGACGTTTTTGAGCAACGGGTCGAACCCCGCTTCAAAGTCAGCCGCACCCGCGCCGCCCTCTCCATGGCCGTGCTCACCCAGCTCAGCATGGCGGCCATCGCCCTCATGGTCGGCTACGCGGTGTTCCACGAGAAGGGCTGGAACACGCCCGAAATTATTCAGGCCACCATCAGCCTGGTGCTGATTGTGATCGTCTGCAACCGCCTGCTGCCCTTCGTTTTCTTTTCCCGCACCAGGGGCACGTGGCTGGTTACTCTGATTCCGCTGCTGCGCCTGCTTATCTACCTGGTCATGCCTGTGACCCTGGTGATCGGCTTCTGCCAGTCAGTGGCTTCGCTGACCCGCGAGCATGCGGAAGAGGTTCCCGACCATCCCGCCGAGGCGGTGGACGCCTTGATTGAAGCCGGCCAGGAGGAGGGCATCCTGCAGGAAGCGGACCGCGAACTCATCCAGTCAGTGGTGCAATTCGGAGAAAAGACGGTTCGCGAAGCCATGACACCGCGCCCGGAAATGGTGGCCGTGCCGATGGAAACCACGGTGGAGAATTTTCTGGAGATGCTGCGCTCGCAGCGGTTCTCCCGTGTGCCCGTATATGAAGGCTCGCTGGACAACATCAAGGGCATTGTTTTTGTCCACGACCTGCTGCAGGTGGCCGATACTGACGCGCCCACCCGCACCGTGGGCAGCCTGATGCACACCGATACCTGCTTTGTCCCGGAAAGCAAGCGCACCAGCGAGCTGCTGCGTGAAATGCAGAAGAACAACGTTCGCATGGCCATCGTGATTGATGAATACGGCGGCGTGGCCGGCCTGATCACCATCGAGGACCTGGTGGAAGAAATTGTGGGCGAGATCCGCGACGAGCACGAAGCCAAGGCTGATATCGTGCGCGAGGCCGACAACTCCTACCTGGTGCCCGGCAACATGGACGTGGACCGCCTGGACCAGCTGTTTGGTGTTCGCCTGGATGGGCACGAGGCCACCACCGTGGCCGGCCTAGTCAGCGAAATTCTCGGACACATTCCCCAGAAGGGCGAGATCGTTGAAGGTGAGGGGTTGCGCTTCGAAATTCTGGAGTCCACCGACCGCCGGGTGGAGCGCCTGCGCATCAAGGCGGTGCAGCCAGCCGAGGCCCAGCAGATCAAGCTGCTCTAGACCGCCCGCGTTACAAGAATTAGATTCCTCTGTGTCTTCTGTGTCCTCTGTGGTGATAAGCGGGGTCTACGCGAAGAGAAATTCCTTGGTGCGCAGGTCGCGGATGGTGTCACGCAGCTTGGCGGCTTTCTCGAATTCGAAGCGTTTGGCGGCTTCGCGCATTTCGTTTTCCAGTTTCGCAATGTAGGCGTCCAGCTCTTCCTGCGACTTGAACTCGGGCATGCCCTCGGCTTCCTGCACCACATCGTCGCCGTAGTCGGCTTCTACTATGCGCGCCAGCGACATCTCCAGTGGGCGCACGATGGATTCGGGGGTAATGTGGTGCTCTTCATTGTAGGCCTGCTGGATGGCGCGGCGGCGCTCGGTTTCGTCCATGGCGCGACGCATGGAGTCGGTCATGGTATCGGCGTAGAGGATGGCGCGGCCGTTCAGGTTGCGGGCGCAGCGGCCGATGGTCTGGATGAGCGAACCGCTGGAGCGCAGGAATCCCTCCTTGTCGGCGTCGAGCACCGCCACCAGCGAGACCTCGGGCAGATCCAGACCCTCGCGCAGCAAGTTGATGCCGATGAGCACGTCGAACTCGCCCTTGCGCAGGTCGCGCAGGATCTTCACCCGTTCCAGCGTTTCAATTTCTGAATGCATGTAGCGGCAGCGCACGCCGACTTCGCTGTAATATTCAGCCAGGTCCTCGGCCATGCGCTTGGTTAGAGTGGTCACCAGGACGCGCTCCCCGCTCTCCACCCGGCGGCGAATTTCGTGCAGCAGGTCGTCAATCTGACCCTTGACCGGACGGACCTCGACCTGGGGATCCACCAGGCCGGTGGGGCGGATAATCTGCTCGACTACCACGCCGGCGGACTTGGTCAGTTCGTAAGGTCCGGGCGTGGCGGAGACATAGATGAGCTGGTTGACGCGGTGCTCGAACTCGGGGAAGGTGAGGGGGCGGTTGTCGAGGGCGGAGGGCAGGCGGAAGCCATATTCCACCAGCGTTTCCTTCCGCGAACGGTCGCCGTGGTACATGCCGTGAAGCTGAGGCACGGTCTGGTGCGACTCGTCAATGAAGAGCAGGTAGTCGCGGGGCACATAGTCGAGCAGGGTAGGCGGAGGTTCGCCGGGCAGCCGGCCGGTAAAGTGACGCGAGTAGTTCTCGATGCCATGGCAGTAACCCACCGACTTGATCATCTCCAGGTCGAAGCGGGTGCGCTGGTGCACGCGCTGCGCTTCCACCACGCGGCCCTGCTTTTCCAGTTCCGCTTCCCACCACGCCAGCTCCTGCAGAATGGAATCAATGGCGCGGCTCTTGGTCTCCGGCTTCATCACATAGTGGGTCTTGGGGTAGATGGGCAGGCGCACGTATTTCTGCTTGACCGTGCCGAATAGCGGGTCAATCTGCGAGAGCGATTCGATCTCGTCGCCCCAGAGCTCGACCCGGTACGCCATGTCGTCGTAAGTGGGGAAGATTTCGATCACGTCGCCGCGCACGCGGAAGGTGCCGCGGCGGAACTCGCCGTCGGTGCGCTCGTAGAGGATTTCCACCAGCTTGCGGGTAATGTCTTCGCGCTTGACCTTCTGGCCCTTTTCCAGAAACAGCAACATGCCGTAGTAGGCCTCGGGTGAGCCCAGGCCGTAAATGCAGCTCACCGAGGCGACAATCAGGCAATCGCGGCGCTCGAACAGCGACTTGGTAGCCGAAAGCCGCAGCTTGTCCAGTTCGTCGTTGATGGTGGCTTCTTTCTCGATATAGAGGTCGGCGGCGGGGACATAGGCTTCCGGCTGGTAGTAGTCGTAATACGACACGAAGTACTCGACCGCGTTGTGGGGAAAGAAGCTCTTGAACTCATGGTAAAGCTGCGCGGCCAGTGTTTTGTTATGGGCCATGACCAGGGTGGGACGGTTGGTGGCCTCAATCACCTTGGCCATGGTGTAGGTCTTGCCCGAGCCGGTAACGCCCAGCAAGACCTGATGCTGTTCCTGTTCGAGGACGCCGCGGGTGAGTTGCTCGATGGCTTTGCCCTGGTCGCCCGCGGGCTTGTAGTCGCTGATGAGTTTGAAATTCATAAAAACCGGTAGTCAGGAGTCGGGAGTCAGGAGTCAGCGAAAGCAGCTGACTGGCTATCTGGCTGACTAGCTCCTAGCGTTTAGCTAACCCTCGCGTCGTGTCCAGGTGGCCGGCGAATCGTCCGCCGACAGCACAGAAAGCAATTTCGGCGAGTGGGCATCCCTTCATTATAACTGGAGCGGGAAGATAGAAGCCGGGGCGTTCCGTCAGCACCACATCACTCGCCACTGCCCACTGACCACTGCCCACCGAACTAGTGAATCACCATCCCGGCGTAGCCGACCACGGCGCTGCGGTCGCCGGAGACGTCGGCCGAGGTAGCGTACTTGATTACTTCGGCGGAAGTTGCGCCTAGCAGGCGAGCAGCGGTCAAGGCGGCTACCGTAGGCGCGAAGCCGCACATGGAGATGGATTCCTCCATCACGACGTCGTAGAGGCCGCGCGGGTCGAGGGCGAGAATCTTCTCAATGGCCTTACGGTCCTTTACGCGGGTCACGTCGTCAGGCTCGTAGTGGTTCATATCGCTGGAGGAGATGAGCATGACCTTTTCCGCTTGACCCTGCAGCACGCCGGCCATGGCCTCACCCAAAGCCTGCAGCGGCTCGTATTTGGCGGTGCCGACGGCGATGGGGACGAAGGTAAATTCGGACAGTGCCGCCTGCAGGAAAGGCAGCTGCACTTCGATGGCGTGCTCGCCGCGGTGGGCCATGTCATCCTGTTCCAGAAGCGGGCAGGCGCGGAACAGCGCTTGCGCCAGTTCGTGATCAATCTGCGCCTGTCCCAACGGGGTCTGCCAGGCCCCCTCGGTCATGATGGCCAGCGGGCGTCCGAAGCCGGTGTGATTGGGGCAGAGAACGACGAAGCGCCGGGGCAGCTGCAGACGCGCATAAACCGCGCCGGCAACGTGCCCGGAGTACATATAGCCGGCATGGGGAACAACGCAGGCGAAGGCGGAGATTTTTTCGCCTGCCGGGGTTGTGTAGTTCCTGATTTCCTGGCGGAGAGCATCCGGGGAACGCGGGTAGAAATAACCGGCCACAGCCGCTTCGCGCACGGCGGTGATCATACTGCCTCTCAGTCTGCAGCTGCTGCCGTCAAGCCGCGGAACAGGGCAGCCATCTTTTCCAGCGAGACTGCTTCCGCCCGCACACCGGGCTGCAGGCCGGCCTTTTTCAGGGCGGCGGCCAGGAGGCGCGAGTCGAAGCGCGCTTTGAGGTTATTGGCCAGGGTTTTGCGCTTCTGGCCGAAGGACAGCTTGAGGAATTCGATGAACTCCTCCTCCGGCACCCGCAACCTGTCCATCTGAGGGTTCATGGTAAGCCTAAGCACGGCAGAATGCACCTTGGGAGGCGGATTGAAAGCTCCCGGGGGCAGGGAAAACAGCTTCTCCACCTGGGCATAGAGCTGCACGGTGGCGGAGAGCAGGCCATAGTCGCGGACGCCAGGCTTGGCGGCAACGCGATCGGCCACTTCCTCCTGCACCATGATAACGATGGTTTCGAAATAGGAGTGGTACTGGAAGAGGTGGAGCAAAATGTCGGAAGTGATGAAGTAGGGCAAATTGCCCACCAGGCGCGCCTTCTCCGGAACGTGGACGATGCCGGGATGATTCATGCCGGGGCGGGGTCCGAGTACGGTGCTGAAGTCAATGGAGAGGATGTCGCCCTCGATGATCTCGACGTTTTCGAAGCGGCCAAAGTGCATGCGCAGCTGGGCCGCCAGCACGCGGTCAAGTTCGATGGCGATCAGGCGGCGGGCGCGCTCGGCCAGCATGTTGGTCAGGGCGCCGCGTCCAGGGCCGATTTCGACCACCGTCTTTTCGGAAACATCGCCCAGCGCGTCCACAATGCGCGCGGCGGCATTGTGGTCAGCTAAGAAATGTTGTCCCAGTTTGGGACGTTTGCGCAGGCCCACTCGCGCCTCCGGTTTCCACAGCTTGACGGTGTCCTCCACGTTGACCCTCTTTCCTTTCGCCATTTAGACTCGAACTTCACCCCAGGGGCGCTGGCGCGAACCGTCAGAAAAGCTCGTGGTCCGCGAAGCGCGCCGTATTTTCGGAGGCCAATTTCCCATGCACATTGTATTTGCCGCATCCGAGTGCGTACCCTTTTCCAAGACCGGCGGGCTGGCCGACGTGGTTGGCGCCCTGCCGCCCGCGCTGGCCGCTCTCGGTAACCGGGTCACCGTGTACCTGCCCCTTTATCGCCAGACCAAGCTGGCGGAAGCCAAACCGGTGCTGCAAAGCGTGACCGTGCCCTTCGACGACCGGTACCGTTTCTGCTCGGTGCTGGACGGCGGCGTCCACTCTGGAGTGCAATTCTATTTCATTGACTATCCACCTTTCTTCGACCGGGAAGCCTTGTACGGAACTTCCGTGGGCGATTACCGCGACAATGCTGAGCGCTTCGCCCTTTACAGCCGGGCCGTGCTGGAAGCCTGCAAAATCCTGGGCGTGCCCGATGTATTCCACTGCCACGACTGGCAGTCGGCGCTGGTGCCGGTGCTGCTGCGCTCGGTTTACGCCGAGGACCCCGCCTTTCGCGACGTGGGCTGCGTCTTCACCATTCACAATATGGGATACCAGGGACTCTTCCCACCGGAAATACTGCCCCTGCTGATGCTGCCCTGGGACCTGTTCACCATTACCCGTATGGAATTTTACGGCAACGTCAATTTTCTCAAGGGGGCGCTGGTATTTTCTGACTTCGTTACCACGGTCAGCCGCAAGTACAGCCAGGAAATTCAGACCGCGGAATACGGCTTTGGACTGGAAGGCGTGCTGCACGGGCGCGCGGCCACGGTCACCGGCATTTTGAACGGCGTGGACTACAAGGAGTGGAGCCCGGAAACGGACAAGTTCACGGCGGCACACTATTCGCCCGCCGACCTGAGCGGCAAGGCAGCGTGCAAGCAGGATTTGCTTACGCAATTCGGCATCACCGACGGCAACGTGAAGCTGCCGGTGATCGGCATTGTTTCGCGCTTCGCGGCGCAGAAGGGATTTGACCTGATCGCGCAGGTGATGGACCGGCTGGCGCGGGAAGAGATGATCGTGGTGGCGCTGGGCGCAGGCGACAAGGAATATCAGGACATGTTCCTGCGGCTGCACAAGCAGTATCCGCAGAAGATCGCGGTGAAGGTGGCATACGACAATGCTCTGGCGCACAAGATCGAGGCGGGCAGCGACATGTTCCTGATGCCTTCGCGTTATGAGCCCTGCGGTCTGAACCAGATTTACAGCCTGAAATATGGCACGGTGCCGATCGTGCGCGCCACCGGCGGACTGGACGACACCATCGAGAATTGGGACCCGCGCAGCGGCCGGGGTACAGGCTTCAAATTCAGCGAATACACTGGCGAGGCGCTGCTGGACACCATCAAGGTGGCGCTGAAGGCCTACCAGGACCGCGAGGCCTGGCAGCGGCTGATGCGCAATGGAATGGGTAAAGATTTCTCGTGGACCGCTTCGGCGCGCGAGTATGTGCGCGTGTACGAGCGCGCACGGCAGTTGCGCACCATCAATGCTGCGTAGCGATCGCGAGCCTGCCCTGGACTTGCCGAAGGGGCACCGACCACAAAAGCTTACTTCA
>JBLMXE010000117.1:0-4172 GCA_050257615.1 Chlamydiota bacterium
GCGCGCGAGTATGTGCGCGTGTACGAGCGCGCACGGCAGTTGCGCACCATCAATGCTGCGTAGCGATCGCGAGCCTGCCCTGGACTTGCCGAAGGGGCACCGACCACAAAAGCTTACTTCACCGTAGTCATGGCCGTTGGCGCGGAGGGCGTGCCATAGGGCGACTGGTTAACATTGGCTAGGCCACCCGAGCTGACGGCAAATTCCGACAAGCTAGCCGAGAGTCCATTTCCCACAAAGACAAAGCTGCCGGTGAAATCCGGCGCCACAAATACAGGGCCACGTCCCGCACGGACGGGAGATCCAGTTGGCGACGGGACTCCAATGGTGCTTATCGCAAACCTGGAAACGTTATTTGAGCCCTGATTGGCCACGTAGATAAACTCGCCCGACGGAGCCGCGGCCACGGAAATGGGACCGGTTCCTGCGGCAAACGGAGATCCGATAACGGGAGCGAGATGGCCGTTGGAGCCGATGGTGAAAGCCGAAATGTTATTGGAGAGCAGGTTGGTGACGTAGAGAAACTGGCCGGAGGCATCCACCGCCACCGAGGTGGGATTGTCGCCAACCTTGAACGGCGACCCGCTGATTGCCGTCAGAGTGCCGGTGGCGCCGATACTAAAGGCACAAACGGAATCGGACCCCGAGTCTACCGCGTAGAGCATTTTGGAAGACGTAACGGCGAGGGCAACCGGAGAGACGCCGCAGGAGAAGGGCGAGCCGGTGGTCTGGCTCAGGACGCCGGTTTTGGCATCTATGGAGTACACCGAAATCGTGCCCGAGCCGGAATTGGCGACAAAAAGCACCCCGCCCTCGGGACCGATGGCCAGCGCGGCGGGATTAGTACCGGTGATGGCGCGAGGCAGGACTTCGTTAAGCGCGCCGGTAGCGGCGTTAATGGTGAAAAGAGAAATATCGCCCTCCCCGTTATTGGCCACATAGGCGAACTTTCGCGAGGGATGCACCACCACCGCGGTGGGAAATACGCCTGTAGCGTAGGGCGAGCCGGGAATCGCGGTCAACAGGCCGCTGCTGTCGTCCACGCGATAGGCGCCCACCTGGTCATTGCTCAAGGTGACGTAAGCGAAATGGCTGGGAGCGGTGCTGCAGGCGCAAAGGCAGGCCACACCCATTAGGAGCAAGGCTGTTATCCAGGAATGATTGCGTAACATTCGTGTCCTCTTATGCAAATCCGGCCTGAGGTGCATTATTTGTGTCCCCATCGCCAGACCAAGCCGGTCGAAACGCGGATATTCGTCTGGTGCACGCCGAAGGTGCGTGCCTTCAGGAAGTCGGCTTGAAAGGCGCGCACCGCCAGGTGCGGCCGCAGATTGAAGTCCAGGCCGCCGCCGCCCCCATATTCCAGGCCGCTGTCGGTGGCTCCGGAAATTTTGTTGCGCGCCATGCCGATCAGGCCGCGCAGAAAGATAGTGTGGCCGGGCCGGCGGTAGGCCAGTTCCGGACCGGCGAGAAAATTATAGGCATTGAAGGCCAGACCGTAGCTTTTGGCATAATTGCCGCTGAAATCGGCCACCGCGCCCAGCCAGGGCTTGTAAAAATACCAGGTGCCGGTGGCCGCCCAGCCGTTGAGCCCGGACTGATGAGGCAGGCCCATGGACGCGCCGTCGAAGCGCAAGTAAGAATAACCGGCGAAGATATCCACTTTGGATCGTGCAGGTGCGGTCGGTTTGGACGGTTGAGATGCTCCCGGTTTGGATTGTTCGGCCGTTGCTGGCTGGGATTGTGGAGCCGCCGACGGCTCGGGTTGTTGCGCCAGTGCCGGCGCCGTCATCAGCAAAGCAAGCAAGACACACATCACCAGGCGAGAACGCATTCATTCCCCTTTAGGATCATCCTAACTGTACAGGCAACCGGCTGCGGCGTCCGTGGGCTGAGGCAAACCAACTAAAAACCCAGGAAGCGGCACGGGGTTGCGAAAAACTAATATAAATGTTCGATCGGCATAAATCCGCAACCCAACTTTCCGGAACTGCCGCGCTTCCTTTCCCGTAATACCTTGCGTTGACCCGGGCCTCTTTAGGGGCATAAGATTCCGCTTCTCCCGGGAACTGCTCGCTGCTGGTATGAAAAGGAGTCAGTGCATGAAAAAGCTGGTCGTCGCGGTTGTGTGCCTGCTCGTTTCCACCCTCTGTCTGGCCTCGGATGCGCCCCTGCTGCTGCGCAAGCCGGCGGTCAGTCGCACCCAGATCGCCTTTACTTACGCCGGCGACTTGTGGGTGGTGAGCCGCGAGGGAGGCGAGGCGCGCCGGCTGACCACGGGGGTGGGCATTGAGACCGACCCCATGTTCTCGCCCGACGGCTCGCTGATCGCTTTTACCGGCGAATACGACGGCAACCGCGACGTTTATGTGGTGCCAGCGGAGGGCGGCCTGCCCCGCCGCCTCACCTATCATCCCGGACCGGACCAGGTTCTGGGCTGGACGCCCGACGGCAAAAGCATCCTCTTCAGCTCCCCGCGCAACAGCTTTATCCCTTTCATTGACCGGCTCTACACCATGCCGTTGAATGGCCACGGCTTCCCCCACGAACTGCCGCTGCCCAGCGGAGAGGAGGCCTCCTTTTCGCCCGATGGCGCGCAACTGGCTTATGTGCCCCACCCGCAGTGGGAGCCGGGATGGAAACATTACCGCGGCGGGCAAACCACGCCCATCTGGATCGTGAATCTGGCCACTTCGCAGCTGCAGGCAACCATTCCCCGGGACAATTCCAACGACTCTGATCCCATGTGGGTGGGCGACACCATCTACTTCCTTTCGGATCGCAGCGGGCCGGTGAGCCTGTTCGCCTACAACACCAGGACAAAACAGGTCGGCGAGGCGGTGGCGAATCACGGTTTAGATTTGAAATCAGCTTCGGCGGGCCCCGGCGCCATCGTTTACGAGCAGTTTGGCGCGCTGCACCTGTATGACGTGAACACGCGCCAGGTGAAAGATATCAACGTGCGCGTGGCCGGCGATCTGCCGCATCTGCAGCCGCACTTCGTCAAAGTTGATCCCAAGGACGTTCAGAACATCGAGCTTTCGCCCACGGGGGTCCGCGTCGTTTTGGAGGCGCACGGCGACATTCTGACCGTTCCTTCGGACAAAGGCGACATTCGCGACCTGACCAACACCACGGCGGTGGAGGAGCGCGATCCCGCCTGGGCGCCGGACGGAAAGTGGATCGCTTACTTCTCTGACGTTTCCGGCGAATATGGCCTGGAACTGCGCGACCAGAGCGGCCTGGGCGAAGTGCGCAAAATCAATCTGGGGAATCCGCCATCGTTCTTCTACTCGCCGAAATGGTCGCCCGACAGCAAGAAAATCGCCTACACCGACAAGCGCTTGAACCTGTGGTACGTGGACATCGGCAAGGGTACGCCGGTCAAGGTGGACACCAACCTGTTTGAGACGCCGGAGCGCACTCTGGATCCGCAGTGGGCGCCGGACAGCGAGTGGCTGACCTACACCAAGCTGCTGCCCAACCATCTGCACGCGGTGTTCGTTTACTCGCTGGCCAGTGGCAAGTCGTTCCAGATTACGGACGGGATGAGCGATACCCGGCGCCCCAGTTTCGACGCCACCGGCAAGTACCTGTATTTTCTGGCCAGCACCGACGTGGGGCTGAGCGCCGACTGGCTGGACATGTCGAGCCTGAACCGCCCGGTCAGCAGCAGTGTGTACGTGGTGGTGCTGCGCAAGGACCTACCCTCGCCCCTGGCCCCGGAAAGCGACGAGGAGAAGGTCGCGGGCGAGCAGAAAAAAGATCAGGACAAGCCCCTGAGTGACGCCAGGCAGGAGAAGAAGAGCAAGGCTGGGGACGAGGAAGAGGCAAACTCCCAAGACCAGGACAAGGAAAGCTCCAAGGAGAAAGAAGAGCCGGTCGCGGTGCGCGTGGACATGGAAAACATCGGCCAGCGCATCCTCGCCCTGCCCATCCCGGCGCGTAATTATGTGGATCTGCAAGCGGGTAAGACCGGGGAGTTGTTCCTGCTGGAGGCGCCGCCGGTCCTGTCGGAAGAGGACTTCGAAAATCCCAAGATGGTGCTCCACAAGTTCGACCTGAAGAAGCGCAAGGTGGACAAATTCGTGGACGGCATTGCCGATTTCCGCTTGTCTCACGACGGCAAGAAGCTGCTGTTTCGCAAAGGCGAACAGTGGATCATTGCTTCC
>JBLMXE010000118.1:0-8417 GCA_050257615.1 Chlamydiota bacterium
TCGGCTGATGACGTGCGCCACCGCTTTGTAGGCAACATGACGCTGGCCGGGCCCACCCACCTGAACCCGATACTCAACGACTTTGAGTTCTCCACCATTGTGACCCTGGAGTCGCCGCACTACTTCACCAAGTTTGTGGGCTTTGACGCCAATGGCGACGGCTTTCCCCTGAACGACCGCGTGGGTCTGGAGCCCCGCAACACCTTCCGCGGTGACAGCTATCAGACCGTGGACCTGCGTCTGGCTCGCACCTTCAATGTGACCGAACAGGTGCACCTGCAGGGCATGGTGGAGGCTTTCAACGCCCTCAACAACATCAATATTCGCTACTTCAATACGGTCTATGGCGCGCCCGACTTCATTCCCGCAGGGACCCCAGGGACTTTCCTTGACGGTTCTCCCAATCCGGGATATGGCACGCCGCGCGCGGTGTTCAATCCGCGGCAGATTCAGTTGGCGCTGCGGGTGACGTTCTAACTTCATGCGCCACGGATTCACGCGGATAGGCACGGATTTAAGCCACAAGAAATAGAATCCGTGGCGATCCGTGTAAATCCGTGGCCTGAATTCTGCTGCGTTCCGATCTGGGACGGATTCGCCCAAATCAGGCGCGACCTGCCGAGCGGCGCGATGCGTTTGCTCCTCCGATCCGTATAAGTCCTTCTTAGTCAATACATCTGCTCTTTCCCTCGCCCTTTGTACTGGCATGAGAGTTGCTTCCTTCAGGGGCGTGGAGTCCGCCCATGAAGCTGGAAATCGTATGGCGCAATCCCCAGCCCGTTCGCCATATTCAGCGCTGGGAATCGGTAGCCAAGGCTCCCGACAAGAGCGTTTACGTGGTTCAGGAGTATGTGATAGACGGCGAGGGCGGCGACGGCTACTGGGCCACTGAATGTGAGCTGCAGATCATTCACGGCGGGCACGCCGCCTGAACCTGCAACCCCTTCTCGGTGGCGGGTTTCCGGGTAATCTGCCTCAAGCCAGGCGGAAAACTTCGCTGCCAGGGCAACTTACTCCGCCCCTGCGGGGTTCCAACAAAACAGGCCAAACAAGTAAGACCGGTATGGAACCCAGCGGTTGTAGCACAACGTCATTCACGCACGCCTGTAGTCTCAAGCGAAACAATGCCCTGACCGCCCTGTTGTGCGGAGCGCTGCCAGCCGTGCTGCTGGCCGTCTACGCTCCACCCAGACCTCACCAATGGCTGATTGGCTTGGCTATCGGGCTGGTGTGGGCCAATGCTTTCGAGTACTTCTATCACCGCTATTTGCTGCACCGCACAAGGGGCGCGCTGGGCAAAGGTCACATCTTGCACCACATCAGCTCGGGGAAAGAGAACGAGGCGGAGCATCTGACGTTTGGGGAGTCGCCGCTGTATGTGGTGCTTCTGTTTGTCACGAATGGTACGCCCGTCATCCTGGCCGACCTGCTCGCGCGATTCCCCTTGGCTCCCGGCATCCTGCTGGGTTTTACCGTCTATTTCATTGCTGTCGAGGAAATCCACTGGCGCATTCACCTGGGCGGCTGGCTGCCTCCCGGATTGCGTGCGGCTCGCCAATACCACCTTGACCACCATGACATTCCCGAAGGGCGTTATAACGTGTTTTGCCCCTTATTCGATCTGCTGCTGGGAACCAGCAAGTCGGCATCGGTGGGCGTGGTTGCCCCGCCTTTGCGCCTCAGGCCGCGCAGAAATGCCTGGCGGGTGCTGCAGGAGGAGGCTCTCCTCTACGTCTGGATGATCGGCATGTCCGTCTTCATTCGATTCTTTCTGGGAACGTCCACAAAGCCTTGAGGGAGATCCAGGTTCGCTAAACTGCGAAGGGTCGGCCAAACTGGATCAGTGCCTGACCCGCTTAATCGCCAGCGGGCTTGGGTGCTGGCATTACTCCGATTTGCTGCAGGAATCCGAGCACATCTTTCTCGGCCCACTTCTCAACCAGCTTGCCATCAGCTACGCGGTGGATAGTTATCGAGGTCATCTGCAACTCATTGCCGGTGCGGGGCGCTCCGGGGAGATCGCCGTCGTGTTTTCCGAAGGCCGTCAAGCGCGTCACCACCTTGTCGCCTTCGGCGATCTGTTCTTCAATGCGATGGTAGCCCGGAGTCGCCTGCCAGAAGATTTTGAAGGCCTGCTTCAGTCCTTCCCGGCCCGGAGGCAATCCGGGGAAGGGAGGAGGATTGTGATCCAGGTAGTCTGCGGCCACCAGTTCGTCCATGGCATCCAGATTCCCCTTATCAATCTCTTCGTAAAATCGGCGTACAAGCGCCTTATTAGCCTCGGCTGACATGGAGCCTCCTCCTCCTACATATATGTACGGAAAGGTTAAACCCGCATCAAGGGTCAGGTTCCCCGTTGCAAGAGTCGCCTTTGGGGGATGCACAACTTGGGGACAGATTATGTGACCGGGAAGATGCGCTGTCAAACATTCTGATCACGGCCACGGGCTAATCCTTCACCCCAATCATCAGCCCGCTGGGGCCGGGCAGGCGGACACGGCGGACCTCGGCGAAGCCGGCGCGGCGCAGCCACTCGGTGTATTCCGGCTCGCTGTAGTCGCTGCCGGCGCGCGTGCCCACCAGCATGTTGAGCGAAAACAGGGCGGCAAAGCGCGGGCTGGTTTTGTCCGCTTCCAGAATGAAATCCTGAATCACCAGCCTGCCCTTTGGCTCCAGGGCTCGGAACGCGCGTTCCAACATTTGCTGGTTCTCCTGCGGCGAGAACATGTGGCAGATGGCGGACATCAGAATGAGATCGTACCCGGCGCCCAGTTTGGTGGTAAGCATGTCGCCGGCGCGCGTGCTGACCCGGTTTTCCACTCCGGCCCGGCAAATGTACTCCTGGGTGAGCGGCAGGACTTCGGCCATGTCGAGAATCTCTGCGTGAAGTTGTGGGTTGGCCTGGGCGAAGGCGATGGAGTAGGCGCCCGAGCCGCCGCCCAAATCCAACATGCGACCAATCGCGCCCGTGCCGACTGCGGTCACTACATGTGGGGCTCGCTCGCGCGCGTTGTGGTCCATAGCCGCGATGAAAGGTTCCACCCACCCGCCGTTGCGGCCGCCGGAGTCCACCGCCGTGCCCGCCTGCACCGCCGCCGTCAGCGTGGACCAGCGCCGCCACAGGTTGGCGGTGTGCAGCAGGGCGGGGCGGGCGTCATCGCGTGAGCCTTCCACGAAATAACGGCGCGACACGGCAGTGTTGGTGAAACGGCCGTCGCTTTTCTCCAGGAGCTTGAAGCTGACCAGCACGTTGAGCAGCATCTCTGTGGCGCGCGGGTCGGCGTGAATTTTGCCGGCCACCTCGGCGGCGGAACCGTCTTCCCCCACCGCCGTGAATACGTCCAGTTCCAGGGCGGTGAGCACAGCGCGGCTGGCCATGAAGCCGCGAATCGTTTCATAGAGGTCATCAGGCAGGGCGCCGGATTCATCCTTAGCCTTTAGCATGGCGCGATATTTTTCGCCGTGCTCCACGATCATGGCCTGCATGGCTGCGGCGTCACTCCAGCTCAGGTGCGCCACCGGCTTGCCCGCGCCCAGATGCGACGTCACGATTTCCGCAACATCCTCTGGCTTTACCCGGCGATACCAGATTCCCTCGGGATAAACGATCATCATCGGGCCTTCATCGCACAGGCCCAGACATCCGCAGGTGCTTACCTGGGTTGATCCCGCCAGGCCGCACGCCTGCAACTCGCGGTCGAGCGCCTGCAGGATCTGAAACGAACCCGCGGCAGGGCAGGAGGGCGCGCCCTCAGGTTTCTGCTGCGTGCAGACAAAGAGATGAAATGAGAACGGTTCCATTGATCGTGTCCTTAACCCGACTTTGAGCCGGGGGTCAGCCGAACTTAGTATTGTCTCTCCTGCCGCACAACCCCGAGGTGACGCACATCACAGAGCGGTAACCCCGCCAAAGTCCCATGATCGAGACAGGAGGAGGCGGCAATTTAGTGGCCTGCCACATTCCTGCTACAATCGAGACTTTTGCCGTAACCGATTACACTCAGAAAGAGACTACATGGCCAACTTCAATCGCGTACTCGCGCAGTTGCGGTCGGAACGGGATCGTGCGGAGCAGGAGGTGCAGAGGCTGGATGAAGCCATTCGCACCCTGGAACAGTTGGAGGGAGGGGCGCGCAATCGTCGTGGCCCCGGCGCCGGACGCGGCCGGTTCTCCGCCGCCACCCGCGCCCGCATGGCTGCCGCGCAGCGCGCCCGCTGGGCCAGAACAAAGCAAGCGCCGAAGCGCGTGATGAGCGCCGCCGCCCGCCGCAGGATCGCCGCTGCTCAACGCGCCCGCTGGGCCCGGCAGAAAGCGGAACAGAAGAAAGTCGCCTAGGCTTTCTCCACCGCCATGCAGGTATGCTATGCAGGCGATCGCGATTCCGGGTGCGGAACTCTACTACGAAGAGCATTTCCTCACGCCCAAGGAAGCAGCAGAGTTCTTTGATGCTCTGCTGCACAAATGTGCGTGGACGCGCCGCCAGACCTGTTTCGGCTATCCTGTCCCTCGCGACGAGGCTTATTACGGTGATCCCGGCACCCATTACACCTACTCGCGGCGGGAATATCAGCCGCTCTCCTGGCTGCCGGAGTTGCTGGTCTTGAAGGCGCAGCTCGAAGCAGCCGCTCCGCCGGCCGCTTATGCCAATCTGTCCCTTCCAGTGCTCGGCTATAACGCCGTGCTCTGCAATCTTTACCGCAACGGCCACGACAGCGTGAGCCTGCACGCCGATGCCGAGCCCGAGATGGGGCCGGTGATCGCCTCCCTCAGCCTGGGCACGGAACGTATTTTCCGTCTGAAGAACAAAGACGGAGCTGTGGTGTTTTCTGAACGACTGCCGGGCGGCAGCCTGCTCATTATGGCCGGGCAAACCCAGAAGAACTTCAAGCACGAAGCGCCCAAGGAGCCGCGGGTTACTCAGCCTCGCATCAATCTGACCTTCCGGCGCATCGAACACAGATAATCGCCATAGCTGCGCGCGTGCGCAAAAATCCCCTCCCTGTGCTTGACAAGATGCAGCGCCGGAGCTATCGTCTCCTCTCGATTATCTAGAGGAAGAGGAAGACTGGATGAACGATAAACCCGCGGAGCTGGTGCAGGGCACGCTGGACATGCTGATCCTGAAAACTCTGGCGCTGGAGCCTCTGCACGGCTATGGCATTGGCCTGCGCATCCAGCAGATCAGCCGCGGTGTTTTTCAGGTCAATCCGGGGTCGCTCTTTCCCGCCTTCCGCCGGCTGGAGCGGCAGGGACTGATCAAGGCCGACTGGCGCGCCAGCGAAAATAACCGGCGCGCCAAGTACTACATCCTTACCGAAGGGGGCCGCAAGCAGCTCAAAAGCGAAACACGGGGTTGGGAGAAGCAGACGGCGGCGATTGCCCGCATTCTTGCAGCCGTGCCGGGAGAATTGTGATGCGCCTGCTGCGGAGCTTGAGCGCGGGGCTGAGGGCGCTGTTCCGAAAAGAGCAAGACGGCCAGGAACTGCAGGAAGAACTGCAGGCTTATGTGGAGGCCGCGGCCGCAGACAAGATGCGCGGCGGCATGGGCGAAGCCGAGGCGCGTCGGGCGGCGCGCCTGGAACTGGGCAGCGCTGAAGCCATAAAAGAGGAAGTCCGCTCCGCCGGGTGGGAGAACGCGCTCGAGACCTGCGCGCAGGATGTTCGCTATGCGCTGCGTACTCTGCGCAAAAGCCCGGGATTCACCATTGTTGCCGTGCTCACGCTGGCGCTGGGCATTGGGGCCAACGCCTCTCTGTTCAGCGTAGTGAACACAGTATTGCTGCGGCCCCTGCCCTTCAAAAATCCCTCACGGCTGATGATGTTGTATGAGGGCCTGCCGCAAATCGGCTCTCCTAAGATTCCCTTCTCCACACCCGATTTCACCATGGTCAGGCGCGGCCAAAAATCCTTTGAGTCGGTCGGCGCCGTCCAGGACAAGGAGTTTGAGCTCTCCGGTCACGGGGAACCCGACCGGATTATCGGGGCGCGGGTTTCCGCCTCCATTTTCCCCATGCTGGGAATCGCCCCGGCGCTAGGCCGGGTCTTCACGCCGGAAGAAGATGCTCCCGGGCGGAATGTTGCGGTGCTCAGCTATGGCCTGTGGCAGCGGAGGTATGGCGGCCGGCCGGACATCGTCGGCCAGACCATCGAACTGGATCGCCAGCCCTACAGCGTGATCGGGGTCATGCCCAGGCATTTTGTGTTTCCCCTGCCCGGCCCGCGGGCCAACTTCCTGTCCGCCGCGCTCTGGGTGCCCATGGCATTCACGCCCGCCGAACTGCAGGGCTGGGGTCTGCGGTACGACTTGGGCGTACTGGGTCGGCTGCGCCCGGGCGTCAGTTTGCATCAGGCGCGCAGCGAGGGAGAGGCGCTGGGGGCGGCCCTTGAGGCGCAATATCCGCAGGATGTTCTCAAGGATTTTTATGGCGCACGACTCGTGGTGCCCGTTTTTCCCTGGCGCCAGGAAGTGACGGGACCGGTGCGTCCGCTGCTGCTAGTGTTGATGGTGGCGGTCGGGCTGGTGCTGCTGATCGCCTGCGCCAATGTCGCTACTCTGCTGGTCTCGCGGGCGGCGGCACGCCAGCGCGAAATTGCTGTTCGGCGGGCCCTGGGCGCCTCCCGTTCCCGCCTCCTGCGCCAGCTTCTTACCGAAAGCCTGCTGCTGGCGCTGTTGGGTGGTGGGTTGGGTCTCCTGCTTGCCTTTTGGGGCAAGGGCATGCTGCTGGCGCTGGCCCCGGCCGATATTCTTCTCCCACAAAACGTGGGCTTTGGCGGCGGGGTGTTGTTGTTTGTGCTGGGAGTTTCTTGCCTGACGGCTCTGCTCTTCGGTCTGGCGCCTGCCTGGCACACGGCCGGCGGGAACTTACAGCCGTGGCTGCAGGAAGGCGGACGCAGCCGCACCGCGGGCCAGGCACATCACCGTTTGCAGAATACTTTTGTGGTGGTGGAGTTTGGGCTGTCGCTGGTTCTGCTGATCGGAGCCGGCCTGCTGATTCGCAGATTCGGAAAGCTGCTGGGCGCCGACCTGGGCTTTCAACCCGATCACGTCCTTGCCATGGAGATTCCACTGCCGGCACAGGCTTATCCCCGGGCCTGGCAGATTCGCAATCTCTATCAGCGGCTGGCGGGCGAGGTTCCGAACCTTCCGGGGGTGAAGGCCGCTGCCGTGGTGGATGATCTGCCTTTGCTCGCAGCCGTGTTCCACACCCTGGAGATCGAAGGCCGGCCGCAGGCGGGAAAGCCGCCGGCGGTGGCCGAAACCTGGGTGCTGGGCGACTATTTTCAGACCATGCGCGTTCCGCTGGTTGCCGGGCGGCTGCTTAACCGTAGGGACGGCTCGAATTCACCACCAGTCGTGATCATCAGCCAGGGCATGGCGAAAAAGTACTGGCCCGGCCAGGACCCAATAGGGAAGCGCCTCCGCCACGAAGAAAACCAGCCTTGGATGACCGTAGTGGGGGTGGTCGGAGACGTCAACGATGGTCCGGTCAGCCGGCCTCCCCAGCCCCACATCTACCTCCCTTTTCTGCAGCTGAGTGACGCCCTGACCGCCGAAAACGTGGTCGGCGTGGCCCGTTCCATGAACCTTGTTGTGCGCACGGCGGGCGATCCCGCCGCTTTGGCGCCGACGGTAGTTGCGAAAATCCATTCTCTCGATCCCGACCTGGCGGTGGCCAACATCACGACCATGCCGCAGGTGATCAGTTCCTCGCTGGCCGGCCCCAAGTTCAATACCTCGCTGCTGAGCTTGTTCGCCGGCTTCGCGCTTTTCCTGGCGGCGATCGGAATCTACGGTGTACTGGCCTATGCGGTCACGCAGCAGCGGCACGAAATCGGCATTCGTATGGCGCTGGGCGCGCAGCCGCGCCACGTGCTGCGCTTTGTGCTGGCCTGGGGAACCCGCCTGGCCTGCCTGGGAGCGGTGTGCGGAATCGTGGCGGCGCTGGCGCTTACTCATCTCATGGCCGGCCTGCTCTATGGAGTAGGCGCGACCGATCCCGTCACCTTCGCCGGCGTCACCTTGCTGCTGCTGCTGGTGGCCCTGCTGGCCTCCTACCTTCCCGCGCGCCGCGCCACCAAGGTGGACCCCATGATCGCGCTGCGCTGCGAATAGGCGAGTCCAGGGCAGCTATTCAGGCCATGGCACGCAGCATTGCTTGTGTGGAAAATCTCGCAAATCTCTTCTGCAGCACTCGCGATATCGGGTAGCCTGCCTTAACCAGCCATTTCTCAGGCCGTGAGAAAGCCAGAATGTTGTACCACACCGTGTTTTCCCGCCGATCCCACTCTACCGTGAAGCGCTCTTCCCCGCGCTCCGCATGTTCGATCAATGTGCCGTAGGCGAAGCCATAGCGAGTAACAGGGCCATCCTCTTCTACCACATAAACGATGCGGCACGCGTTCAGTGAGTAAATTC
>JBLMXE010000119.1:0-9236 GCA_050257615.1 Chlamydiota bacterium
CCAGGTCATTCCAGCCCACATCCACGGGAATACAGAACAGGTTAGAGGCGTGTTCCCCCTTGGCGGAACGCGGCTCCAGCACGGCGTAATCCACGCTGATGTTTTCACACTTCGGATACAAGCGCCGGAAGACGGCCGCAAACTTCCTTGTCCCGAAGGCGGCGGCAATCTGCTCCAGGTAGGGAGCGGTTTCCGAAAGGTGTTCGCGCAGGGCACGGGCCAGGGTATCGGCCCGCCACAGGAACATGCCGCTGTTCCAGAAATATCGCCCCGAGGCGAGAAATTCCTCCGCCCTCTGCCGGTTCGGCTTCTCGGTGAAGCGCCGCACCCGCAGCACATCTCTTTCCGCCTTCTCCCCGGTTTCAATGTAGCCGTAGCCGGTTTCCGGGCGCGTGGGCCGGATGCCCATCACCACGATATTTTCGCCGGCGGCGGCGATCTCCACACCGCGCTGCAGCACGGCGCGAAAGCCCTTCTCATCCTCCACCACGTGGTCGGAAGGAAACATGCCAATGATGGCAGCGGGATCGTGCCGCGTGAGGATGAAGGCGGCCAGTCCAATAGCCGGCGCCGTATTGCGTCCCACCGGCTCGGCCACCATCTGCCGGCGGGACAAGCCGGGCAACTGGCGGCTTATTTCGGCGCTCAGATCCTGGTTGGTGATGACCCAGAACTGTTTTTCCGGGGCCAGGGGCCGCAGCCGCGCCACGGTTTGCTGGATCATGGTGCGCTTGCCGTCCAGCACCAGCAGTTGCTTGGCTCGGCGCTTGCGGCTCAAAGGCCAGAAGCGCGTGCCCCGGCCCCCGGCGAGAATTACGGGATAGAAATGAGCGTTCGGTCTGGCCACAGATTCACGCGGATGTTGAAGCCCGTGCAGTTCGAGGCGAAATTCAGGAGCGCCTCGATATGCCTATGCCATCCTAAACCACCGCCGGCTCGGGCCGCGCGTTGGCCGGCACCAGGGCCCGCAAAAACTCCACCGACCACTGCGGCCGCACGCGAAAGTCGCCCACGCAGGCGGGAACCACAACCGCTTCCCCGGGCGCAAACGTCACCGGCGGAGCCCCGGCCGCTTCCAGCACACCACAGCCGTTCACTGCCACCAGGATCTCCACCAGACGCCGGCCTTCTTCCATCGTGGTGAGTTCGCGGGGCTCGCGCAGCGCGAACTTTTCGACCAGGAAGAAAGGAGAGGCGATCAGTTCCTGGCGTTGCCAGCCGTTGCCGGCCGCGTTCTTCACCTTGCCCGAACCGGTTCTTTCTTTCACCGCCTGCAGACCCCGTTCCAAGTGCAGAGGCCGCGGCCGTCCGTAATCGTAGAGCCGGTAAGTAGTGTCGGAACTCTGCTGGGTTTCTACCAGAATGGAACCCGGCGAGATGGCGTGGACGGTGCCGCCGGCTACATAAATCATCTCGCCAGTGTGGATATCAATCCAGTTCAGCAGCTCTTCGGCGCGCGTCTCGCGGATGGCTTGCTCCAGTTGCTGGCGGGTGGCGCCGGGCTTCAAACCCAGCGCAACCTGCGCTCCCTTTTCCGCATGCAGAACATACCAGCACTCGGTTTTGCCCCAGGGTTGGCCCACGCGCTGCGCGCAGTCGTCGTCAGGATGAACCTGGACAGAGAGTTTGTCGTGAGGAAACAGAAACTTCATCAGCAAGGGAAAGCGGTTGGGCTCGCGTGCCGCCTCGCCTACCAGCGTGCGGCCGTAGCGTTCTGCCAGGTCGGCCAGCCGCTGCCCCGCCAGCGGCCCGTTGGCCACCCGGCACTCGTCGCCGGTCAGCCAGGCCTCACCGATCTTTTCCGGAAATTTGCGCCCCGTGTAGATGGGAGAAAGGTCTGTCGCCCCCCACGGACGCGGGCTGAACTCCGGCAGCAGCAATAATGGATAAAGTTCCATGGCTCGATAGCGGGTATTTAGTAGCCGGTAGCTGGTAGTTGGTCCTTGCGATTGGGCGCAGGCGGCGACACCAACTATCAACTACTATCTACCAGCTACCAACGACTACCAACTACCCGCTGTGCGCATTTGTATAGAAGCAGATCAAGGCAGAGCAGTTGCCGCCTTCACCCCGTCAGACGGTGGCAAAAAATTTCCGCATCCGCTCCAACCCGCGGTTCAACTCTTTCTCGGAAGTGGCATAGGAAATGCGAATATGCTCCCGTGTGCCAAAGCCTTCACCCGGCACCGTGACCACGTGCGCCTCGCGGAGCAATCGTCCGGCCACATCAGCCGCCGAGCTCATTCCACCCCTCCCGAAGTAAGAGGAAATGTTGGGATAGGCGTAGAACGCGCCTTCGGGTTGAGTGCAGCGGATCCCAGGAATGGCCCGCAGGCCCGCCACCACCCGGTCACGCAGCCGGATGTATTCGCGGCGCATCTCCTCCACGCATTGCTGCGAGCCTTTGAGCGCGGCCACCGCCGCTTTCTGCACGATGGAAGTTGGGTTGGAAGTGGATTGGCTCTGCAGCTTCTGTATAGCCTTGACCAGCGCCGCCGGACCCAGGGCATAGCCCAGCCGCCACCCCGTCATGGCATAGGTTTTGGACAGCGAGCCTGCCAGCAGCAGCCTTTCCCGGCCCTCCCCCAGCGAGCCCAGTGAAAATTTTCTGCCCGTGTAGTTCAGATACACGTAGCACTCGTCGGAAAGCACCCAGATGCCGCGCTGCGCGGCCAGCCGCACAATCTCCGTCATCTCTTCCGGACTCATCACCGCCCCGGAAGGATTGCCCGGCGAATTCAGGATAATGAGTTTAGTGCGCGAGGTGATGGCCCGCTCCACCATTTCCAGGCTCAGAGCGAAGTTTCGGCTCTCATCCGTCTCCAGCATCACTGGCTGGCCGCCGGCGTAGCGCACAATGTCCTTGAATGACGTCCAGTAAGGCACCGGCAGAATCACCTCGTCCCCGTGGTCCACCAGCACCTGCATGGCATTGAACAGAGCATGCTTGCCGCCCACGCAGGCGATCACTTCTTCTCGCCGGTAGGCGGAGCCGAAATCGGCGGCATGCCGCTGCGCGATGGCATCCCGCAACTCGGCGGTTCCGCCCACCGCCGTGTATTTGGTGAAATCCGTCTGGATGGCGCTGATGGCCGCGTCCTTGATGTGCTTGGGAGTAGCGAAATGGGGCTCGCCAGCGCCGAAATCCACCAGGTCAACACCCTCGGCACGCAGCTTTTCCGCTTCATTTACCACCGCTAGGGTGGCGGAGATTTCAATTCTTCCCACCCGCTCCGCAAAGCTCTCCGTGGGCCGCACTTCTGTCGTTGCCATCGCCATTCCCTTTTACTTCGGAGTCGCTTCCTTGTGTTGCGCGTTGCGCGCCATAGCCGGAGCCAGCTTCTCGCGTAACTTCTTTTCTACCAACTCGGGCACCAGGCCGCGCACCGAGCCGCCGAGGGTTGCCACTTCCCGCACCAGGCGCGAGCTGAGATAAGAATACGTCTCTGCTGGCATCATGAACACGGTTTCCAGTCGCGGTTCCATCTTGCGGTTCATGAGAGCCATCTGCAGTTCGTACTCGTAATCGCTGATGGCGCGAATGCCGCGCAGCACCGCCGTGGCCCCCACCTTCAGCGCGTAATCCACCATCAGCCCGTCGAAGCTGTCCACCCGCACATTGTCCCGCTCCCGCGTCATCGCCCGGATCATTTCCATCCGCTCTTCCAGGCTGAACAGCGGCTCCTTTTCCGGGTTGTGCAGGATGGCCACTATCAGCTCGTCAAAGATCTTGGCGCCCCGTTCGATCAGGTCCAGGTGGCCGTTGGTCAGGGGATCAAACGAGCCGGGATAAATGGCGATGATGGGCTTCAATCAGCCTCGATGGCACACAGAATCTGCGAAACATCACGATTCTAATGCTCCCCGGCGGGCGTGGGCAATCAGGAGCTGAACCGGGGCCCGGGACTCCTCCCGGCTTGCGGACCGCATGAGGGTTCGAAGCAAAGGCGAAAAGAGGCAGCCGATTGACCCGCGACCGGCGCGGGCCTAACATCTCCGCAATGTCATCCCCCTCCCCCAGCATCGGACAGGTGCTCGGGCACTATCGAATAATGGAGCGGATTGGTGCCGGGGGGATGGGTATCGTTTATCGCGCCCACGATCTGCAACTGGAGCGCGACGTAGCCATTAAGGTTCTCCCCGCCGGCACTATCAGCGACAGCGGCGCTCGCGCCCGCTTCCACAAAGAAGGGTTGGCGCTGGCTCGCCTCAACCACCCCCACATTGCCACGGTGCATGAGTTCGGCGCCGAAAACGGCGTGGACTTCCTGGTTACCGAGTACATCACAGGCATAACTCTGAACGAGAAATTGGTCGCCGGCGCTTTGCCTGAGGCGCAGGCTGTGAACCTGGCCGTCCAGCTGGCGGAGGCGCTGGAAGCGGCGCACGAGCAGGGCATCGTGCATCGTGACTTGAAGCCCGGCAACCTGCGGCTTACCAGCAAGGGACAGCTGAAGGTGCTGGACTTCGGCTTGGCCAAACTGGCGCACTCTCTGGATTCCACCCTGCCCACGGAGAACTTGAGCGAGAATCCCATTCTCTCCGGCACTCTTCCCTATATGTCGCCGGAACAGGTTCGCGGCCAAGGGGTGGATGAGCGCAGCGACATCTGGGCGGCAGGAGCGGTGATTTACGAAATGGCCACCGGGCAGCGGCCCTTTCCTGAACGCCACCCCCCGCAACTGATTGACGACATCCTGCGGCAACCGCCCAAGCCCCCAAGCGCCATCAATCCCCGCCTTGCGCCCGGGTTTGAGGCTATCATCCTCAAGGCTCTGGACAAGGATCCGGAGCTTCGCTACCAGTCGGCGCGCGAGTTGCGGGTGGACTTGAACCGGCTGCTGCCCAGCGGCACCGGGACGGCCTGGGAAACAGCTGTCATTCGACGGCCAGCTCCCGGGGCGAAACGCAGACGAGCCGTGCTTGCCCTGGCGGTGGCGCTGGTGGTGGCGCTGGCCTTAGCTGGCTGGCGTTTGAGAAGCCGGCTGAGTCCCGGCCCCCAGCCGCCACGGATTTTGGCCGTGCTGCCTTTTCAAGCTGTCGGAGGTGACAAAGCTGCCGGCGCGCTGGGCACAGGCATGACGGAAACTTTGACCGCCAAGCTGGCACAGTTCAGCAATCGCGATTCCCTGCAGTTGGTCTCAACCCGCGAAATTGAATCCCAGGGAATCAAGACCGCCGAACAGGCCCGCCGGGAATTTGGTGTGGACTGGGTGCTGGAAGGCAGCCTGCAGCAGGCAGGAGCGCTGCTGCGCATTAACTGCAGCCTGGTGGACACGGCTACGCACCGTCAACTGACAGCGCGCACCATTACGGCCTCTGACAAAGATATTTTTGGCCTGGAAGACCAGGTCGTAAACGCGGCGCTGGATATCCTGGCCATCGCGATTCCACCCGCGCAGAGTGCCCAGGCGCATGTTCGGGCCGACACCAAGCCCGAGGCCTACCAGCACTACCTGCGCGGGCTGGGCTACCTGCAGGAGTACCAGAAACCGGAAAACATTCAGAGCGCTATCGCCGAATTTGGCCAGGCCCTGCAGGTAGATCCCAACTACGCCCGCGCCTATGCCGGCATGGGCGAGGCGTACTGGCTGGGGTTTGATGAAAGCAATCGCACCAATGACTGGATCGCGCTGGCCGAGTCGAACTGCAAAAGAGCGCTGGCGCTGCTGCCCGATTCCGCCGAAGGTCACAGTTGCCTGGGAGACGTTTACAACGGCCAGGGGCAGTATCAGTCGGCAGCGGATGAGTTTCAAAAAGCCTTGGCTCAAGATAAGAATCAGGTGAGTGCATTGCGCGGGCTCGCGGATGCATACGAGAAACTGGGCAACTTGAATGCTGCCGAGGCGACCTATGGCCAGGCCATCAACCTGCGCCCGCAGTATTGGGCGGGCTATAACTGGCTGGGAGGCTTTTATTTTCGCCAGGCGCGCTATGCGGACGCGGTGCAGATGTTCCGGCGGGTAGTTAAGCTGACACCGGAGAACTTTCAAGGCTACTCCAACCTCGGGGCGCTACTCACGGTTGAAGGAAAATATTCCGACTCTATTCAGGTTTTACAGCGCTCTCTTGAGATCCGGCCTACGTTGGAGGCTTACAGCAACCTGGGAACCGCGTTTTTCGCGCTGCGACGATTCAGTGAAGCGGCCCAGACCTATCAGCAAGGCCTGAAGTTGGACGACCGCGACTCTCTTATCTGGGGCAACCTGGGCGATGCGCTCTACTGGGCCCCGGGCCGGCGGCCAGAAGCTGCGGCGGCTTACCACAAGGCCATCTCTCTGGCTACCGCCAAGCTGCAAATCAATCCCAAGGACTCTACTGTTTTGGCTTTCCGGGCCACTTACAATGCGATGGCCGGCGACAAGGCGGCTGCCCTATCGGATCTGCAGCAAGCCCAGCGGCTAACCCCGGCAGACGCGAACGTGAATTTCCGCGCCGCCCTCGTATACAACCACCTGGGCGACACACCACGGTGCCTCTCCTCATTGGAGAAGGCGGTGGACGCGGGCTACCCGGCTTCGGCTATCCGCGACACGCCCGATTTCGACCACCTGCGCGACAACCCGCGCGTGCGGCAACTCCTCAGCAAGCACTGAGCACGAGAGCGCTACTTCACGTAGACGCCGGGGTCCGTCGGAGGAATGCAGTCAGTGGTGCTATTGCCCACCCTGACGGAATATAAATAATCGCCCGTGCGCTGAGGTGATTGTGCACCCTCGTCAGTCGTAACTTTCTTCTTCGGATTTGCACTATCGCCGAAAGGCGATCCTGGTGGATGGTTAGTGCTCACGTCGAAGTTTGCTGTGTAACTTTTCTTAGGCGAATCGTCCGACTTCCACTCGATTGTCGGCTGGTCAGTTAACTCGACGTTTAATTTCGGGATATCAATGACGCACTGGCCATTGATGGTGCGAATGTGGATCGTGTATTTCCGGCCGGCTGGTCCGCCCTCCGCGAATTTGGCCTCGCGGCAGCCCAGTGACATGGCGAGAACCAGAATCAGCGCGGCCCAAATCGCCCTTGGTTTTGTTTTCATGGAACACCTGCCTGAGAGGAAATCCTTATGGAGGGCCGTGGTGCCGCAAAGTAGCACATTCAGAACTTATGTCAAGAAATAAAGCACCGGCATTCGTGCAATCTAAGAACCGGCGGGGACGATGGATTACGTCTTTGATATTGCCGCAAGAGTTAACAAAAAGAGAAGAAAATGTGCTGTGGTTCCAGAATCGGTGCGGGATAGGGCTCACTCCCTTATTTAAAGAGAGATAGAAGCCGCCTACAGGTTGGGCGGCTTCTGGCAACTCTACATCACGGACAAGGAACCAATCACCGCCGGGCCGCGGGCATGGCCACGGTGCGGCCGGCGGGCGGTGGAGGCGGCGCCTGCGGCTTCTCCGCCGCCCCGTTAGGCGGCTCCTTCACCAGGCCCAGCGACTTGCGCACTTCAGCCTCGATCTTCGCCGTAATATCTTTGTTCTCTTTCAGGAAAGTGCGGGCGTTCTCCCGCCCTTGTCCGATGCGCTCGCCCTTGTAGCTGAACCAGGCGCCCGACTTCTCCACCACGTTGTGGTTCACCGCCAGGTCAATCAGGTCGCCTTCGCGGGAAATGCCTTCGCCGTACATGATGTCGAACTCGCACTCGCGGAAGGGCGCCGCCACCTTGTTCTTCACCACCTTCACCCGCGTGCGCGAGCCCACCACTACGTCGCCTTCCTTGATGGCGGCAATGCGCCGGATGTCTGCCCGGATGGAGGAGTAGAACTTCAGCGCCCGGCCGCCAGTGGTGGTTTCCGGATTGCCGAACATGACGCCGATCTTTTCCCGGATCTGGTTGATGAAGATCATGCAGGTGCGCGACTTGGAAACAATACCGGTGAGCTTGCGCAGGGCTTGCGACATCAGGCGCGCCTGCAGACCCATGTGGCTGTCGCCCATTTCGCCCTCTAGTTCGGCCTTGGGCACCAGCGCCGCCACCGAGTCCACCACCAGCACGTCAATAGCGTTGGAGCGCACCAGCGCCTCGGCAATTTCCAGCGCCTGCTCGCCGTAGTCGGGCTGCGAAATCAGCAGGTTGTCCACGTCCACGCCCAGCTTGCGCGCGTAGGCGGGGTCAAGGGCGTGTTCGGCGTCCACAAACGCGGCCATGCCGCCAGCCTTCTGCGCCTCCGCCACCACCTGTAGCGCCAGCGTGGTCTTGCCCGACGATTCCGGCCCGAAAATCTCCACCACGCGGCCGCGCGGCATGCCGCCCACGCCCAGCGCCGCGTCCAGCGAGATGGCCCCGGTGGGGATCACCGAGATGGGCACCACTGCTTCCTTGCTGCCCAGGCGCATGATCGAGCCCTTGCCAAACTGCTTTTCGATCTGCGACACCGCCAGATCAATTGCCCGCACTTTTTCTGTCCGTTCGTCGGCCATAAACTTGCTCCTACCCGAATACGGGGGAAATGTAGTTTTGGGAGATATCTCTTCTCTAAAGTACACCTGTGTTCCGGCTGGCGTCAGCGCCAGAATGCCACTGAATTTCCACAGGATTCCCGCTTCGGGAGAGTATAGGTGATAAGCGAACAAAAAGCGAATAAATTCGGCGGCTTTCCACAGGTTTGCTGCACCTCTCTCAGCAACCCTGTGGATATGTTTGTGGATATGCGGGCTTCACCACCGAGACGCCGAGAGCGCAGAGCGAAACGGATCACAACGGCTCCCTCTGCGTCTCGGCGGTTGATCTTGGTTTTCAACGCTTCAGCAAATCCACTGGCTCGCGCACGTCCTGTACGCGGAAGTATTTGGCTAGCGCGGGGTATTTGCGCGCTACTTCTTCATACATTCCCCACGCCACCTTGCGGTAGGACATGTGCCCGGCCTGGCCGGTGCGCAATTCGGAGATGTAGACCGCCTCGGCAAAGTCCATCTTGAAGAGCGTCCGCTTGCGGAAGCCCAGAGGAATGGCATACTGCGAATTTTCTTCCGCCTCCGGCCCGGCCGAGCGAGCCAACTGCGCCACCGCTTCGGCCGCCCGTCGCATGACTTGGTCGTAAGCCGCGGTCTCCCCTGCCGCTTGTAATTCGTCCGGCGTGTCGTACCCGTGAAGGGTGGTGAAGCCCTGCCCGATCTGCAGGCAGCGGCGGTGGCGGTGCATGTCGCGGAAGCCGCCAATATCCATCAGGATGTCGAAGCGCAGCCTCTGCCCGGCCGCATAGGCGCGCAGCAACTCGTCGTGCTGGCCGCGATGCCGC
>JBLMXE010000120.1:0-5580 GCA_050257615.1 Chlamydiota bacterium
GCGGCGCTACCAGCGCATTGTGCCCCAGCGCGCCGTGCCCGCGCTGGCCAGCAGCTCCTGGGGACGCTCGGAGCTGGCGGTGCGCGAGCTCAGCCTGGGCGGCGGCGTGGCCAAAAAGACCACCGACCTGCGGCTGGGCTCGGACGCGGCCCTGGACCTGCAGCTGGGCCTGCGCCACATCAAAACGCAAGTGCTGTTGCGGCGCGCCCGCCAGGGCGAAATCAGCTTTGAAATTGTGGACATGGACCTGGAAGAGCGCTCCAAGCTGCGCCGCATCCTCGCCGACCAGCTGCACCGCATCGCCGCGCCCGTGGCGTGAGGAAGCAGTCGGCCATCAGCCCAAAAACAGCCTTTAGCATTTAGCAATTAGCATTTGGCCGGCAACCTATGTTGCCGGCTCAGGCAAAACCGTGTATGGGCTAAATGCCAAGTGCTAGATGCTAATTGCTGGCTTCTCGGCTGAGTGGCGCCCCAATGAAAAGAGCCCCTGCCCAGAGACACAACAGGGGCTCTTTCCAGCTCAGTTACCGGCGGCGCTCACGATACCTTGGCGAAGATGATGACCAGCGTGTAAAGCGCCAGAGACTCGATCAGGGCCAGGCCCAGAATCAGGGCCAGGGTGATGCCGGGGCGGGCGGAAGGATTGCGCGCCAGCGCTTCGGCGGAAGCGGCCGTCGCCTTGGCTTGGCCGATGCCGCAGACAGCAGAGGCAATGGCCATGGCAAAGCCGGAAGTGATGGCGACCCAGTCGGCGTGCGACATGCCGCCACCAGTGGCTGCAGTCTGGGCATAGAGTGGCGTGGCCAGGCACATGGCCGACAACGCCATAAACAAGTAGCTCAATTTACGCATGGTGGTTCTCTCCTTTATGAGTTGCCGCCAGTGGGTGGTTGACGTCATCCTCGTGCAGACGCCCTCACGCTGGTGGCCTAGTTCTCGGTTCTCAGTTCTCGGTTCTCAGTTCTCAATGCTCTTCCCCCACCGCGCCCTGCAGATACACCGTGGTCAGCAAAACGAAGATATAGGTCTGCAGCAGAGAAACGAAGATGTGCAGACCCAAAAAAGCAATAGGAATACCGATAGGAATGAGCGAGAAAAAGACCAGGGTCACCATGTCGCCGGCAAACATGTTGGCAAACAGGCGGACGGTAAGCGAGAGCACGCGGGCCGCGTGGCTGATGATCTCAATCGGAACCATCAGCCAGCCCAACCACCAGAAAGGCCCGGCGAAGTGCTTAAGGTAGGCGAGCCCGCTCTTACGGATTCCCTGCACGTGGTAATAGACAAAAGCAACAAGAGCGCAGCCCAGGGGCACGCTGGGCACCGCGGTGGGCGAGTCAAAGCCCGGAACCATGCCAATTAAGTTGCAGATGAGAATAAAGAAACCAAGAGCCACTAAAAAGGCGGTATAGCCTTCGCTATGCGGTCCGATGATCTGATGGCTCTGGTCCTTGATGAACGACTCAGCACCCTCCACAATGTGCTGTAGGCCGCCGGGACGATCCACCGAAAGGCGGCTGCGCACCAGGGCAAAAAACACCAACAGAAAGATGGCCACCAGGATCTGCATGGCCACAAAGTTGGTGATGGGCGCCTGGGGATGAGCCGGCTGGACGCCCATCGCCTGCAGCAGGGTGTCCGCCGGGCCGGCGAACAGGCGGTTCAGGAGTGCGGTAAACCAAAGTTGTTCTGGCATGCGGATGAAAGCTGCGGGGCCCAGCTTCTAGAGCAACACCTTCCATTACAAACCCCAGCGCAGGGCGGCGTAAAGCTCGTAACCGGCTTCACACAGGATCGCGGCAACGGGCAAAAACAGGCCCGCCAACAGTCCATAAAGGCTAGCGCGGGAAAAAGTGAATATAACACAGGCGGCCAAGGCCATCAAAAGGTAGCGGCCTACGAAGCCCAGCACGACTCCCGCGCTGGATGGGCGTTTGCCAGTGGCGGTGAGTTGGTCAGCCAGGCTGTTCACCGTGCGCTTGAGCCAGTAGAAATTGACGTAGGCGATAAGGCAACCGACCACGAAACCCAGCCCAATCTTCCAGCCAAAGCGGAGCAAGACAAACACCGCCACGGGAGTAGCGAGGCCGACCATAAACCGGCGAATGCGTGGCAAGACACGGGCGTAGAAAGCCTCGGAGGCGGCTTCATCTGGCAATACAGGTTGGAGCGGGTCTGGCATCAGCTTCCATCATAGCTGCAGACGTGTGGGACGAGATGCTGGTGTGGGGACAGCCGCCCTCGGCTGTCCACCGAGCGAAGCCCGGTAAGCATTCTCCAGGCGAGCTACGCTCGCCCGCACAGGCGAGGGCGCCTGTGCCCACGTGTTCAGTAGCGAAGGCCGGGACGCCCTCGCGACGGCTGGCGGGACGCCGGCGCTACGGCTTGGATTCGGAAGACATGACGGTGCGAATCAGTTCCACGAAGCCGGCCACAATTCCCAGGATCAGTCCCAGCAGATACAGCCAGGTAGTATGCAGCCAGCGGTCTAGACCGACGCCGATAAGCCAGCCGACCAGCGTGGCCGCGGGCAAAACCAGGGCGAGCTGGCTGTAGCGGGCAATCTGCAGCCAGAGGCTGCGTCTTTCGGCGTCGCCGCGCTCGTTATCGGGTCCGGGGTCAGGCGTGGGCATAAAGTCGTTGGTCGTTCGTCGTTAGTCGTTCGCCATTTGTGGTCGGCGCAAGCTAACGACTAACGACCAGCGACTAACGACCAAGGGCCAACGACCAACAGCTAACGACCAAACAGGCTCGTCATCTGCAGCGGCTGGGCGATGCTCAGCGACCAGCTGGCGGCGCGGATGAACAGGTCGGGGAAGAGGCCGATGCCAACGGTGGCGATGCCGGTAATCCCCAGGGCGACGGACATGGCGGGAGAGAGTGTGACCGGCCGCGTATCCGTGGCCTTGCGCATGAACATGGCGTTGGCAATGCGCATGTAGTAGTACAGGCCGAACACGGCGTAGAGCACGGCCACCGCCGCCAGCTGGTAGTGCCCAGTCTCGATCAGGCTGAGGAAGATGAAGTACTTCCCGTAGAACCCTGCCAGGGGCGGAATGCCGGCCAGCGAGAGCAGGAAGATCAGCATGAGGAAAGCTTCCGCGGGGGCGCGGGTAACCAGACCGGCGATGTCATCCAGTTCGTCGCCGATTACGTCGCGCCGGCGGAGCGAGGTGATCACCGCAAACGCGCCCAGGTTCATGAAGGTGTAAACCAGCAGGTACACCATGATGCCCTGAATACCGGTGGCGCTGGGCTGAGTGCTGGAGCCGGCGATCAGACCGAGCAGCATGTAGCCCACGTGGGCGATGGAGGAGTAGGCCAGCAGGCGCTTCAGGTTGTTCTGGGTGAGCGCGGCCAGGTTGGCGCCGGTCATGGTGGCGATGGCCACAAACACCAGCAGCGGCACGTAAATGGGCCGCATGGGGTACAGGCCGCTGAGGAAGATCCGCAGCAGCATGGCCCAGCCTGCCGACTTCACCGCTACCGACATAAAGCCGGTAATGCTGGTAGGCGCGCCTTCATAGGCGTCCGGCGCCCACTGGTGGAAGGGGATGGCGGCAATCTTGAAGAGCAAGCCGGTGGAGGTGGTCACCAGAGCGAGAATGGCGATAGGGTCGTGCGGATTCTCGCGCATGTGGGTGGCCAGGTGCTCGCCAATCAACTGCAGGTTGGTGCTGCCGGTCAAGCCGTAAAGCAGAGACAACCCGTAGGCGAAAATGCCGGAAGAAAATGCGCCCAGCAGCAGGTATTTCAGCGCGGCCTCGTTGGAGCGGCGGTCGCTGCGGAGGAAGCCCACCAGCACATAGGTGGAGATGGCCATCAGTTCCAGGCCAATGAAGATGAGCACGATGTCGAAGCCGGCGGCCATGCACATCATGCCCACGACGGAAAACAGAATCAGGGCGTAGAACTCGCCATGGTTTTCGCGCTCAATCTCCAGGTAATGGGCGGACATCAAGATGGCAATGCCGGCGCCCACCAGGAACAGATAGAAGAAGTAGATGGCGAAACGGTCCACCATCATGGAGCCCATGAAGCCGGTGTAGCTGAGCACGCTCTGGCCGGCGCGCGCGTAGGCCAGGTGGATGCGGATAACGGCGGCGGTCGAGAAGGCCAGGCCGATGCCCGCGGTCCAGGCGTTCAGCGATTTCCATTCCGGGGGCAGCATCAGGTCAATCAGCAGGATGCCGAGCGCAAAAATGGTGAGCAGGATCATGGGCAGGGCGAGAAGGTAGTCGCCCGCCGAGAACCATTGTGAAATCGCGCCCGGCACTAGCGGCCTCCCTCGCGCGCGGCAACTGTCTTCGTAGATGTAGCGTAGGCGCCCTCGCCCGCGACGGCCGGCACTTCACTTCCCTTCCTCACTTCCATATTGGCCCCGGGATACCCCGGCCGCACCGTCTCCACCAACTGGTTCACCGGCTGCTGCAGAATTTCGAAGAACGGCTTGGGATAGAGGCCGATCCAGAAAGCGATGGCGATGAGCGGTGCGAAATAGACGATCTCGCGCAGTTTCAAATCGCGCAGCTTTTCGTTTTTGGGATTGGTGACCTTGCCGAAGAACACGCGCTGGTAGAGCCAGAGCAGGTAGGCGGCCGCCAGGATGACCCCAATCACCGCGAGGCCCGCCCATAGCTTGTTCTCGATGAACGTGCCCTGCAGGATGGTGAACTCGCCGATAAAGCCGTTGAGCAGGGGCAGCCCCATCGAGGACAGGAACATGATCATGGTGATGGCGGCGTAAACCGGCATAACGTTGGAGATGCCGCCATACTCGGCGATCTCGCGGGTGTGCCTCCGCTCGTAGAGCACGCCGACAATCAAGAACAGCGCGCCGGTGGAGATGCCGTGGTTGATTTGCTGCAGCACCGAGCCGCTCAGGCCCATGGGGTTCAGCGCGAAAATGCCCAGGGTGCAGAAGCCCAGGTGGCTGACCGAGGAGTAGGCCACCAGCTTCTTCATATCCTTCTGCATGAGTGAGACCAGGGCGCCATAGATGATGGCCACGATGGAAAGGCCGATCATCCAACCGCGCACCGTGGGATGCGTCACCACGCCTGGGAAGAAGGGCAGGGAGAAGCGGACGAAGCCGTAGGTGCCCATCTTCAGCAGAACGCCAGCCAGGATGACGGAGCCGGCGGTGGGCGCCTCCACGTGGGCGTCCGGCAGCCAAGTATGGAAGGGGAACATCGGCACCTTGATGGCGAAGCCCACAAAGAACGCCAGGAAGAGCCAGATGGCGTAGTGGAACGGAATGGCAGGCGCAGTCTTATAAAGCTCGGGGATACTGAAGGTGTAAATGCCGGTGACGCTGTGGTTGTTGAAATAAAGGAACAGGATGCCCAGCAGCATCAGCACTGAGCCCAGCAGGGTGTAGAGAAAGAACTTGATAGCGGCGTACAGCTTGCGCGGCCCGCCCCAGATGCCGATCAGCAGGTACATGGGCACCAGCATGGCTTCCCAGAAAACGAAGAAGAGGAAGAAATCGAGCGCCATGAACACGCCCAGCATGCCGGTCTGCAGCACCAGGAACCAGGCGTAGTACTCCTTGGTGCGCTCCTCGATGGCTGACCAGGA
>JBLMXE010000121.1:0-7537 GCA_050257615.1 Chlamydiota bacterium
GCCGTTCTTCGCGCGAGCGCAGCAGCAGATTGCTGCGCACTTCCAGCGGCCGCGGAGGTTCCAGAATCAGGTCGGCAACATTGCCATAGCGCGCCATCAGGCTGCAGATGCAGGCGCGCGCCTCCTCGGAAAAGCGGGGGCTGAGATAGACGTCGTAGCGGACATTGTCCACGCCCCGCACCAGACCCTGCAGGACGATGGCGGGAGAATAGCTGGCAAGATTGAGCTGGCGCGCGTGATCGGCAAGACTGCCAAAACGAAGAATAGGGATGCGCGCCATAAGCTCTCCCGCCCGTCCTGAATTACGGGTGCGCCGCCACTCCGCTGAGGCTGGCGCGCAGTTGCGGGTCCACCAGCGCCTGCTCCAGCGTGGGGTTGTTCAAGGCTGCCATATCGGAGTGCAGAGCTGCCGCGTCGTCCCGGGCTCCCGTTTTCTGGTAGGCCTGCCACAACAGCTCGAGCGACAGGGGATTGTTCTGGTCCTCCTCCAGGTGCGCGACAGCTTCCGTGTACCTGCCTTGCGCCAGGGCCAGCGCCCCAGCGGCGGCATGGTAGGAACGCTGCACTACTTCGCTGCGGCTGGATGAGGCCATCGCCTGCAGCTGCTGCAGCGATTGCGAAGCCGTTTTCTGATCGCCCGCCTGCAGGGCGCGGCGCACGCGAACGCCCAGAATAAGCGCGTGTTCTTCCTCCATATCGGATTGCGAAACCCGATGGTCGTGCAATGCCTTCTCCGCCTGGTCCAGGCTCATCAGAGCAGCGGGCGCCTGAGGTTCATACATAGCCATGCTGCGGTAGGCCTCCGCCTCCACGCGCGCGAAGCCCTCGCGGTGGGCTTCTGCGGCCAGAGCCCGAAACGCCTGGTCGGCCTGCACGTAACGGTGCTCGCGGACGTAAGTGGCGGCCTCCTGCGTGCCATACTGCAAACGCTCGCCTTCGCCGTCGGCGAGCGCAATAGCCTTTTCATATTCGTGACGGGCCTTGTCCTCTTCGCCCATCAAGGCGTAGGTATCGGCAATGCCCAGTTCTGAGCTTACAAAGTTGGGATCCAGTAGCAGGGCTTTGCGGTAGTGCTGCAGGGCGTCGCTGAAATCTCCCGACAGGCGCAGAACTTCCGCGTAAGAGTCTTGCGGATTGGGCTGGGTGGGCTGCAGAGCCGCATACTTTTCCATCATGGCCATTGCCTTCTTGAATTCGCCGTTGAAGGCGTAGGCGTATCCCAGTTCGTTGACCGCTGCCGGATAGTCGGGATACAGAGCAATCGCCCGCTCCAGCAGCATCTCTCCGTGGTCATAGCGCCCCTGCTGGATCAGCCAGCGTCCGGCCAGGAAGGCGATGCGGCGGTCCCGGGGATACATGGCGAGCAGATCGTTCATGGCGGCGATGGCGGGCACGTAGTGGCCTTCGCGCACCCCGCTGAGCCATTTGATGAGCAGCTTTTCCCCGGGGGTGACTCTCGGCTCCAGTTCCTTGGCTTTGTCCAATGCCGCCATTTCTTCGGCCGGCTCCTGCGTGAGATAGGCCACCAGGATTTGCGCCTGGGCAAAATTGGGATCTTTCTTGGTGGCCGCACGCCAGCCTGCCAGCGCCCACTCCGTTTGCAGGTTTTCCATGTTTACCATGGCCTGCTGGAACAGCCTGCGGGCGGCGGGAGAACTGGTGGTAACGGGAAGCAGTTTGGTGCGATGGTGGCGCACTGCCGTGGGGTGACCGGTGGCGGCAAAGGCCAGGTTACACAGCAAGACCGCCACCAGCGCGCTGCGACGCAGATGCATTCAGTTCCTCGAAAAACGTCGGATATGGCTGACTCTGGCCGAAGGGTAACATGGCCAAGGGGGGCGGCCAACGTTACAGAAGTCATGCTGTTGCCACCATAGAAAAGCCCAGCACGCGGCTGGGCTTGCACAGTTTGCCTGCGAACCGCAGGTTAATTTTTCGAGCTTCAACCGGCGCGGAAATCGGGGACGTTCTCGCCCGGCGAGAAGATCACCGCCTGGGGGCTGCGGCCTGCGTCGGCCAGGAGGCGATTGATTTGTTCCATATCGCCTCGGCTCCAGCCTACGCTGCTTAACCGGATTTCCCCATCACGCTCAATCCAGAAAAGCGTGGGCACGTTGGTCAAGCCGTAAGCGTTGGAGACGGGATAGCTGCTGGTCTCGTCCAACAACACGGGAAGGGTAAGCTTATACTCGCGCATGAACTGGGCAGTGTCGCTCTTCTTGTTCTGGGAAACCGCAACTACCGTGACGTTCTTGCCCGCGTATGCCTGGCACAAGCGTTCCACATACGGAAGCGCGAACTGGCACACGGGGCAGGAAATCTTGAAAAAGACCGCCAGGACCGGCCCGCGATTCAGGGCTTCACGCAGGTTGAACTTGCCGCCGTCCATCTTTTCCAGCGTGAACTCGGGAGCGGCCTTGCCGGCGCTCAAAGCAGGCATTTATGGATCCTCCTCCAATTCACAATTTTTACTACAAGCCATTTCTTTAATCAAAACTGAGATACAAATCTCGCGACCCGATATTCCAGGTGACACAACCCTTAGATGAAATTGGAGCGCCGCAGGATTTTTTTGGTTAACCCGGTAAGCGGCAGCTCCTCCGCTCGCGCCCGTGTTGCCCAGCGGCCACGCGTGCCGGGAGGCGGTTCGCCGGAGCTGACTTCAACGGCAAAATCGGTCACCGTGATGGCATGCCGCAACCTGAAAATGATATCGGGGCGCGCGCCATTTATGGGGATTTCCGGCAATTCCCACATTCCCGGCATCAGTGAGGCATGGAGCGGGCGCCGCACCAGCCACACGGCCCCGTTGCGGCGTGCCAGGCGGTAGTGCAGCCGGCGGCGCTGCCGCTGCTCCTTTTGCTTTTTCGGTCCCAGCCCGCGCGTCTGGCACCAGCGAAACAGTGGACAACTTTTGCACTGCGGTTGCGCCGGCAAGCAGACCGTGGCCCCCAGCTCCATCATGGCCTGGTTGAAGTCGCCCGGACGCTCGACGCATAGCAACCGCTGCGCCGCCTCCCAAGCCTCGTCGCGCTTCGCCTCCTTCCAGGCAAAGAGCCGCGCCAGCACGCGCTCCACGTTGCCGTCCACCACTGCAACGGGTTCGCCGAAGGCGATGCCGGCAACGGCGGCCGCGGTGTAGGGTCCGAAACCGGGAAGCTGCCGCAGTTCCGCGGCCGTGCGCGGCAACTCTCCCCCGTACTCAGCAACAACAACTTTGGCGGCGTCATGCAGCGCCCGCGCCCGCCGGTAGTAGCCCAGGCCGCTCCAGGCGGCGAGCACCGCCTCCGGCCCGGCCGCCGCCAGCGCTCGCACATCGGGAAAGCGCTGCAGGAAACGCTGGTAATAATCAAGGACCGCGGCCACCCGCGTCTGCTGCAGCATGACCTCGGAAATCCAGATGCGATAGGGATCCGTTTCGCCCCGCCAGGGCAGATCGCGGCGGTTCTGGTCGTACCAGGAGAGCAGCCTCCGGCGCAGGGCTCGCAGCGTCGGCCCCAGCCAAACGTCAAGTTTGCGCTCCTGAGTCACGAAAAATGGCGAAAATTGGGTGCGGTTTTTCGCGATACTCCCTTCTTCCGAACCCGGCTCACCTCGAGACACCTTTCACAAAATGTAACGAAATGAAACAAACGAGAGGCCGAACTCTCTTCGTGTCCGTCGAGGAGCATACCGTAAGTCTTCTGGTTTCAGCAACTTGGAAAATTGTGCCGCTTTGGAGCGCGGACTGCTTTTGGATATGCCATCCCCCAAGGAGTGCAGGCATGAACAAGCGTTCAACGCGGCCCCGCGGCTTCAGCCTGATGGAGCTGCTGATTTGCCTGGCGGTGATGATGGTAGTCACGGTCGCTGCTTTCCCCACCATCACCAAGAACCTGCAAGTCATCCGCTTGCGCAGCTCAGCGCAGGACTTCGCCAGCCTGCTGCAGCGCGACCGCATTCAAGCGGTCAAAGATAACCGCTATTACAGCGTGAATTTCGCCAACGGCGGCCAGCAGGCCTGCCTTGACCTGAATTGGAATCAGCAATGCGATGCCGGCGAGCCGGTCATCGTGCTGGCCAGCAATGTGAGCTTCGTGACCGATGGCAGCGGTCCCTCCATGGACATGATCGCCTGCGGCCCGCAAGGCAACGTGACTTGCACCGCCGGCTTCACCGGGCTCAATTACATCCAGCAGTTGCCGACGGTTCTTCCCTCTTATAACGCGCGCGGATTGCCTTGCGTGGGTAATCCGACCACCCCTCCTCCGAACTGGTCACTAAACGCCAAGTGCACCGAGTTCGATAGCACCCAGGCTAACCTGCCAGTCGGCTTTCTTTACCAGCTGCGCTATACCGGCGCCGGCGGCAACAGCTATGCCGCAGTCGCAGTCACGCCTTCGGGGCTGGTCAGCGTGTGGACGTACAGCGGCAATACCTGGGGGCAGCAATGAGGAAAATCGCAAGAAAATCGAAAAGCATGCGCAAGTCTGCCGGCATGACTTTAATCGAATTGCTTATCGCTCTCTCCATCGCCGCCGTGGGCTTGTCCGCGATTGTCGGGCTGTTCGTGGTGGCCATGGCTAACAACAGCCGCAGCAAGCGGGACACCACCGCTACCCTGCTCTCGCAGAGCGTGCTGGAGCAGATTCTGCTCGCCGGCACCAACGGTGTGGCTACCATCAGTTTGACCGACTGCCTGGGCAACAACTTCACTATCAACACGGTGGGCGCCGGAGCGGGGGGAGCAGGCGCGGCACTGACTGCCGGCGGCGACATTGATTTTTCTCAAGGCGCTCCCGGCAATAACTACAGCATAAATTACACAATATGCCGAGCTAACGGCCAAACCTCAATCTACGACATCCGCTGGAATGTTCTCGACATGGATGTCTCCGGCCCTACCGTTTTTACTCGCCAGGTGCGGGTGGCAGCTAAGCCCGTGGGCACAACGGCCGCCAACTCTTTCCTGCTGCCCATAACTTTGCGCGGCACAGCCGCCGTAGCGGAGAACTAGGAGAAACAATGAGCCGGTACTCGAAACAAGGGCAACGAGGCTTCTCGCTGATCGAAATGCTGATCGTCGTGGCCGTGCTCTCGCTGGTGCTGGGAGCCGTCTTCAACACCATTCTCGACGGCATGAAAAAGTACCGCGTGGAAGAAATGCGGGTTAATACCACGCAGCAATCGCGGGAATTTCTCGATCAGATCGTGCGCGATCTGCACAGCGCCGGGTATCCCAACCAGCGCATGTACACGCCAGCCGCCATCGGCGTCACCCCGGCACAGAACAGCCAATATGTAGCCGCAGGTCTGGTGGCAGTCTCCGCCACTGATGTCTGGTTCGAAGGCGACGTGGACGATAGCGGACAAGTGCAGAGCATCCGTTACACCCTGCAGAAGAATGCCAACGGCGACTGCCCCTGCACCATGCTGCGCGGCACCGTGATCAAAGTGCAAGGCGCACCTGACGCCCAAAACGTCACTTACAACACGCAGCTGCAGAATGTGATCAACAGCACGGGAGGCGGAACTCCCTACGTCATTGACGGCAGCACAGCCTTCGGCGGCGCCACCGTCAGCAACGATACCCTTTACGCCAGCTACAAAACCGTGCCCGTGTTCTCGTTTTACGACCAGAACGGTAATGCCATCGCGGTTCCCAACGATCTGCAAGGCGGCAACCTGAACCTGGGTGAGACCGCCGCCGCCAACGTGCACATCATTAGCGTGGCCTTGAATCTGCTTTCCGCCAATCAGGACTTGCAGACGCACCTGCGCTCCGGCGTTTCGATGCGCGCCATGGTGAAGCTCAACAACCTTTAGCAACGGGGAGGAAGTATGATCCGGAAATCCAAAAGCGAACGCGGCATGGCACTGATCGTCGTGCTCTTCGCCTTGATGCTGCTCACGGCGGTTGGGCTGGGGCTGATGTATATGACGACTACAGAGACGGGAATTGATGACAATTTCCGCTCCGAGCAGCAGGCCTACTACGCGTCCAAGGCCGGCTTGGAGGAAGCGCGAGAACGGCTGCGCAAGTACGCTCCCAATGCCATCATCCCGCCCACCTGGCCGCCTTCGACCACCAACCCGGGCGGCGTCGTCTACCTCATTAATCCCGCGGGTCCAGCGGACTCGGTCACCCCGTGGGTGGCCGGTTCCACTTACTTCGACGATGAACTTTGCCACGAGAACTACAACGGCCTGGGTCTGGCTCAGACCGACCTTACCGTGCCGTGCGCCACCGCGCCCACCGGAAACTGGTATACGGTGGCCAACCCGCAGAGCACAGATCCCTATACCAACACCTCCGCGTCTATCCCTTACAAGTGGGTTCGCATCACCTTAAAGCAGGTGGGTTCCACCGCTCCCTGGTGCCTGAACTCCCCCGGCGCCGGCACCTGTCCCAACGCGGGCACGCAGGTATGCGCGACCCCCAACACAGTCCCACCCTACAATCCCCAGTACTACGAGACCACGCTGCCAGCGGGAAATACCACTTGCGAGCAGGCCAACATGCGCGAGGTGTATATGGTGACCTCGCTCTCGAAACTGGGCAACGGTTCGCGCAAGATGACGCAGTACGAAATTTCCCCTATCAGCCTGCCGCCCTTGCCCTCCACTATTACCCTGGACGGTTCCGGGCCTCTCAGCATGTTCAGTCCACCGCACTCCAATGCGCTGACCATCAATGGCGCGGATAATTGCTCAGTGGTGGGGCAGATGCCGGCTATGGGCGGCTACGATACTAACTCCACGAATAACATAATCGCTGACATTCCCAGCAACAAGGTGAGCCGGTATCAGGGCTCCGGCGGCACGCCCAGCGTGGTCAACGTGAACTCGACCCTGGGCACGCTGGCTACCGTGGGTGGCCTGGAAACCCTGACTACGAATATAGAAACGAGCGCTGACCAAAGCTTTGGCAGTAATCCCACCATTTCCAGCCTGGGTACAACTACCAATCCCATGATCACGGTGGTCAATGGAGACTACACCTGGAATCCGAACACCACCAGCGGCGGCGCCGGCCTGCTGCTGGTCACGGGCGCGCTCACCATCGGCGGCAGCGGCAATGCCACTTTCAACGGGGTCATCCTGGTAGTCGGGAAAGGGCAACTGATCTCCAACGGCAACGGTAATGCCACCATCAATGGCGGGTTGCTGGTGGCCAATCTTTATGACGGCAGCGGAGCTCTGCTCTCTCCCAGCAGCAACCCGGGAATCCCGTCCTTTACCTGGAACGGCGCGGGCAGCCTGACGCTCAATTATGACAGCTGCTGGATGACCAATCTGTCGGGCCGCATTGCCCTGCGCGTTTTGGCCTCGCATGAAGAGGTGTACTGAGAACGACACGCAAAGCAAGTTGTTAATAGGGAACAGGCGGCGCGTAAGCGCCGCCTTTTTCGCAAAGAAAAGTGTTTTCGTAGACGCGCCGTGGGTGAAGATACGACGCCTCAGCCCCGTTTTTCTTAACGCTTGTCAGGCGCTGAGTTGTTGCTTTGCGTCTGCACTGGCGTGGAGGGCTGACCGTTGTTGCCCGCTCCTGAACTCG
>JBLMXE010000122.1:0-11714 GCA_050257615.1 Chlamydiota bacterium
CCACATTTGCCCGCAGCGAATTTGTTCATTGTGCGAGCGGTGGAGCTATGCGGGCAAATGTGACGCACCCGAGGCAGAGCGGCGGTGCAACCGTAGCGGAAGTTGTACGGCGCGCTCTGCAGGCAGGATAATGTGAAGCGATGCGACAAAACCTGGTCCTGATGACCGATAGCTATAAGTTCACCCACTGGCGGCAGTATCCGCCGGGCACTCAGAAGGTTTACAGCTACATCGAATCGCGCGGTGGGATGTTCGAGGACCTGGTGTTTTTCGGCCTGCAGTACTACCTGAAGCGCTACGTGGCGGGCGCGGTGTTCACCCTGGAGGACGTGGAGGAAGCCGATCAGTTCTGCCGCCAGCATTTCGGTGGGGAAGGTTATTTCAATCGCCATGGCTGGCTGGAACTGCACCAGCGCTGGGGCGGGAAGCTGCCGCTGGAGATCAAGGCGGTACCCGAGGGGACGGTGGTTCCGGTCTCCAATGTGATGATGACGGTGGAGAACACCGACCCGCAGTTTCCCTGGCTCACCAATTATCTGGAGACTCTGCTGCTGAAGGTGTGGTACCCGATCACGGTGGCCACGCTCTCGCGGGAGATCAAAAAAGTCTTTTTGTCGCACCTGGAGCGCACGGGCGATCCCGCACAAATCGGCTTCAAGCTGCACGACTTCGGCTACCGCGGCGTATCGAGCGAGGAGACGGCGGCGGTGGGCGCGGCCGCCCACCTGGTGAACTTTCAGGGCACGGACACGGTAGCGGGCATACGGCTGCTGCAGCAGTATTACGGGGTCAAGGACATGCCCGCCTTCAGTGTTCCCGCCGCAGAACACTCGACGATTACCGCCTGGGGGCGCGAGCGCGAGCGCGACGCCTACGCCAACATGCTGCAGCAGTTTCCGCATGGGATTGTGGCCTGCGTCAGCGACTCCTACGACGTTTTTAATGCCTGCGAGCACATCTGGGGTGAGGAGCTCCGCGCCCAGGTGCTGGCCCGCGACGGGGTGCTGGTGATCCGCCCGGATTCCGGCGACCCCAAAACCATCGTGGTCAGCGTGCTGGAGATCCTGGGGCGGAAGTTCGGCTTTGAAACTAACGCCAAAGGCTACAAGGTGCTCAACCCCAAGGTGCGCATCATCCAGGGCGACGGGGTGAACTACTGGACCATTCAGGATGTGCTCACGTCGGCCACACGGGCAGGCTGGTCGGCCGACAACATCGCGTTCGGCATGGGCGGGGCACTACTGCAGCAACTCAACCGCGATACCCAGAAATTCGCTTTCAAGTGCTCGCACGTGACCATTGCCGGAGAGGAGCACGACGTTTTCAAGGAGCCGGTAACCGATCGGGGCAAAGGACAGAAGCGGGGACGTCTGGCGCTGGTGCGCCGCGACCATAATTTCAAGACGATTACCGCGGAAGCGGGAAAGACTGTGCCGGGAAGTCTGCTGCAAACCGTGTTCCTGAACGGCGAAGTGAAGCGGGAGCAAACCCTGGAGGATATTCGCCGCCGGGCAGAAGTGCCGTTAAGCGAACCGGTGAATCGTTAGCCGGTCGCCCCGGGGCAGGCCACCCATCGCATCCGGCCAGGCATCGCACAAATAGAAGTCATGGCCGATCCGAGCGCAAAGAATCTGGGCATTGCCGGCATATTCATCATCCTGCTCTTGTTGGCGGGACTGATGCTGACCGGTCTGCTGACCTACCTGGCCTGGCACACCTCCGCGCACGGACCCTCTGGCCAGCTTTTTATCGCGCCGCCATCGAGGTCGCTACACGCCGCGCCCGCTATCCTGTTTGGCGAACCGCCGATTCCGCAGGCCAAGCGGCAAGTGAGGGAACTGTAGTTCTCCCTTGCGACGCCGGGTGGAAAAGCATCTGCGCGCAGGCTCAATAAAAACCGGAAGCTAGACCACAGCAAATTGTCACACGTCGAACAGGGTTCCGACGTAAACGGTGCACCTGTCGGTCAACTCCATGTAAATTGTCGCTGCGGAGTACGCGAACCGGCAGGAGGGCGAGATGCCTAAAGGGCGACTGGAAGCGTTCAGTGACGGGGTAATTGCCATCATCATCACCATCATGGTGCTGGAGATGAAGGTGCCTCGCGGAGAAAATGTACAGGCCTTGCGGCCACTGCTGCCTGTCTTTCTCAGTTATCTGCTGAGCTTTGCATATGTAGGCATCTACTGGAACAACCATCACCACATGCTGCAGGCGACGCGCCGGGTTACCGGACCCATGCTGTGGGCGAATCTTCACCTGTTGTTCTGGCTGTCCCTGTTTCCCTTTGCGACCGGGTGGATGGGGGAGAACCATTTCGCAGCGGCGCCCTCAGCGCTCTATGGGGCCGTTCTGCTGATGGCGGCAATCGCCTATTTGGTGTTGCAGGAGGTCATCATCGCCTCAGAGGGGCCCGACTCTGTGCTCCAGAAAGCCATCGGCGGCGACTGGAAGGGCAAACTCTCTCCCATGCTTTACCTGGCGGCGATTGTCACCAGCCTCTGGTGGTCAGGTGCGGCACAGGCAATTTACGTCACGGTCGCACTGCTGTGGCTGATTCCCGACCGGCGCATCGAGCATGCTCTCCGGGAGGCAAATCGGGCATAAGGACAGGCCGGCGCGGCTCAGTCGGCCAGGGCCTTGGCGTGGGCAAATTCGCGGGCGCGTTCCAGCAGACGGCGGGCGCCCGCCTCGTCGCCGCGAGTGCGCAGAATGGCCGCCAGATGGAAGAGGCTGCTCACTTCGCCCACACCCTCCTCCTGGCTGCGCTCGAAGGCGTTTTCGGCGGCAGAATAGGCGCCGCGCCGCTCGTTAATCACACCAATGTGATAGTGGGCCATCAGGTATTCAGGCGTGAGGGTGAGCGAGCTCTCGAACTGCTGCAGGGCCTCCTCCAGCCGGCCGGCATGGAAATAGCAGACAGCCAGGCGGTAGTGGGCGGCATTGTAATGGGGATCAATCTCCAGGCAATGCTCGAAGGCGCGGATGGCTTCCGGCATGTCGCCATGGTGATACCAGGCGACGCCCAGGTCATAGTAGCCGCGGACGAATTGGGGAGCGCCGGCCAGGGCGCGCTCGTAATAACGAATCGCCTCCAGCAACACGCCTTCGTGGAAGCACAGGTTGCCCAGCAGGTGATTGGCCAGGACATGGTCAGGCTCGGCGAGCAGCAGACGCTCCAGTTCGAGGCGCGCTTCGTGGCCGCGGCCGTCGCGCTCCAGGGTGAGGGCAAGCAGAAGGCGGTGGTCCACCCAGGCATCGCGCAGAAAAGCGCCGCATTGGGCGCAAAATTTGTCCTGAGGCTGGAACTCATAGCCGCAACGCTGGCAGCGGGTGGCAATCATTGGCTTGTCGAAGCTGGTCATGGGAACACCTGCAGTCATCTGGCTCCAGTCTCCCGCCCCCGGTTCACCAAGCTCAGTGATTGGGGTCACCTCAGAGGGTGATGCCGCCACCGCCGGGCAGCAACCTTGGTCACTTTCCGCTCCCCCCGCGCCTGCCTACCATTGGTGGCGAGCGTGTTCCAATACGCGCCCGCCGTGGTGTAGTCGGCCTCCGGCGGGGCTGATGTGCAACTCTATGCGATTGCAATGCCTGCTGGTCACGCAGGAACATGAGCTGCTGGAACTGGTCCAGCCGGCGCTGGCGGATTCCGCCATCGACATAGAGGTGCGTGCCGACGCAGGCAGCGCCCAGGAGATTTGTGACCGCCGCCACCTGGATGGATTTCTGATTGATTGTGATGATGTGCCGGGCGGGCGGCAGCTGCTGGCGACCATCAGGGGCAGCGGCTCCAATCGCATGTCTATTATCTTCGCGGTAGTCAACGGGAGCACGTCCGTCAGTCTGGCCATGGAGCAAGGTGCCAATTTTGTCCTGGGAAAGCCTTTGGCGCCGGAGCGTTTTCAGGCCTACCTGAAGGTGGCGCGCGTGTCCATGGAGCGAGAGCATCGGCGCTACTTCCGCTTCTCTGTGAACCTGCCGGTGCACGTCGTCGCCGCTGACGAAGAGGGCGTGGAAGGTCACATAGTGAACCTCAGCGAGGGCGGCCTAGCCTTACGTCTGGCGCCGGGGAGTACCGCGCAGGGAACCGTACGGCTAGAGTTCGAGCTGCCCAGCATCGAGCCCTTCAAGCTGCAGGCCAAGGGCGAGGTGGTTTGGGGGGATCCGGGCGGATTGCTGGGAGTGCGATTCCTGTACATGGGCGAGGAATCGCGCCAGCGCCTTATGGAGTGGCTGGGCCAGTTGTACGCGCAAGTGGAATTGCAGGAGGCGGGGGCAGGGCCGGGGGAAAGGTGAAGTTAAGGTTTCAAAGTTTCAAATGTTTCAAGGTTTCAATTGACGTTGTCAGGCAGGGGTCCGATGACAATAGGATGTGAAAACCTTTGAAACCTTGGAAACTTTGAAACCTGTGAAACCTGGAGACTAGACTTTGGCCGCCATGGCGTTGTTGTTCTCCAGGGGCAGATTCTCGCAGTTCTTGATGGCGGCGGCGATGCCGAAGCGCTGGCCGCTGGGCTGGGGCTCCACCCGGACCACGGTGGCATGGTAGCGGACGCGACGCTTGCCATAGGCGTTCAATTCCGCAGGCAGAACCATTTCCACCTGGATCTTGGTACCATGGGCCAGATTGGCGCTGCAGTAGACGAATAATCCGCGCTCATTGAGGTTGGTCACCTCGGTCTTTTCCGAGCTCCCCGCCATTCCATAAGTAAGAGCGGCGGGAATACAAATGCGATGCCGGCTGAGCACTCGCTTTTCCTCGCCCGCGCTCGCAATCTCGGGAAATACGGCCTGGAAAATGGCGTCATTGTTGTCTTCTGCGCTGGGTTCCTGGCCCGTCACATACTGCGAGAGCCAAAGCAGGCGGCGGACCAATTTTTTCCAGCCCCTCGGCTCTTTAGCAGTCTCGCTTGTCATAAATGCACCTCGATTGCCCTAGCGTGGGCCGGAAAACAATCCGGAGATGGTATCGCCGTGCTTGTCTTGCAGCAGCCCCAAAACCGAGGCCACAATCACGAATAAGACACCAAAGATTAGAGGATAGCGGGCTACCCTGGTTTCGTTTTCCTTCCACACGTTGAGGAGCGCGGCTTTCATCTTCCTTCCTGAAGTGGGAATACGTGACCTTCTCAGGGTCTGTCAGCGGAAGGAATGCGGCAACATCACTAAAGTAATATTTACCTGTAGCTGATGGGGAACTACCTTGGCACTTGCACAACTTCTCACCGCAACGGAAACTGGCGGTGGCTTTGGGGGGGAACAGGAAAATGGACAGCTCAGCTATCCTGATGATTTTGTTTGGCTCCGTTATTTCCGTGACCACCGCACTCACCTTCATGGAAGTGCGGCGGATGCGGAAATCCAGCGGAAAGTAACATCCACAGACTCCATAACGAAGAATGCAGGGTTTAGTGTGTCCTGGGGGATCTGCTTGGCGGCGCGGTAGCCGCTGGCCATTGCGCCGTGCACAGTGGCGTGATGGCCGTGGCAGTCTGTAGCATCACCTGCAAAATCTAGAGTGCCGGCCAAGGGTGCCGCCAAACTGTGCTGTGCGTTCTCCGCGGCTCCCACAGAAACGTAGCTGTAGGCCCCCCGGCAAAAAGGATCAGCTTGCCAGTCAGCGGCCGGCGGAAGTCGCGGAAGCACCGCCGGCGTACTTCTGCAGCCACTTCAGCTCTTCGCGCACCTTGATTTTGCCGTGCCAGGGATTGTTGCCCAGGCTGTGGCCTTCCCCGGGGAAGAGCAGCAGGGTACAGGGCACGCCGAGCGAGCGCAGCGCGTGTTCCAGCAGGTATTGCTCCAGGATGCTGACGCGAATGTCCTGCGAGCCACCCACAATGTGCGTGGGCGTGGTCACTTTGTTGATCTGCCACAACGCCGCTTCCTGGTTGTAGGTGGCCTTTGCCTCCCAGGGACGGCCGCCGAGGTAGTAAGCGTCATCGTAGGTCAGGTCGTCATTGCCCCAGTTGGCGGCGTGTTCCACCGCGCCGGCGCCGGTCATGGCGGCCTTAAACCGCGTAGTCTGCGTGATCAGCCAATTCGTCATGTAACCGCCGTAGCTGTAGCCGGCAATCGCAAGCTGATTGGGATCGGCGATGCCGTCCTTCACTAGCGCATCAATCCCTTCCAGGATGTCCTTTCCCGGGCGGGAGACGATGTTGGGCACGATCTGGTTCATGAACTTGTCGCCATAGCCGCTGGAACCGCGGTAGTTGGGTTCGAAGATCAGCCAGCCGTTGGTAGCGGCGAGCCCAGCCCACTGGTACCAATCAGCTTCAAAGTGGTCGCCGTCAGCGTCGGCGGGGCCGCCGTGGATCAGGGTCAGCATGCGCAGGTGCTTCTCGCCGAAGTGCCCGGGAGGATAAATGAGCATGCCTTCCACCGCGGAGCCGTCATCGGCGGTCCAGTGGTAGGGCTTGCCTTCGGGCAGGGCACGCTCGGTAAACACTTTGTTGAAGGCGGTGATCTGGCGGGCCTGGCTGAGTTTGTCGGCGCTGTCGGCGAGATACACTTCCGTGGGCCGCTGCAGCGAGGAATAAACAAAAGCCACGCGCGGGGAATGGGCGGCCACGGCAACGCTGTCATAGGTGCCGGACCAGCCAGCGAGCTTTTCCAAGGGCGCATTGGCGGTGCGCTCCTGGTAAACCTGCACCTGGGTGCCGAGGCGCGCGGGAACCAGCAATTCGCCCCCCGAGGTGATTTCAAAGCGGCTGAGAGGCCCCCCGAAACTTGCCGCCCAGCGCGTGGTCTGGCCGCCGGACACCTCGAGCGAGTACACGCGCGATTGCAGATCCTGGTAGGGTCCCTCGACTGACCCCATGTCCACCCTGAAGAACAGGTGGCGGCTATCTGGCGCCCAGCGCAGATGCTCTTCGATGGCATTGTTGTGGGTGAGTTGGCGCGCGGTCTGCGGCCCCGCCTGGGCAGGATCAACGCCGTAAATCTCGTACGCTTTAACCCCTTCGACGCGCTCGGAGATGGAACCAGTGGAGAAGGCCAGTGTGCGGCCATCGGGAGAAGACGCCAGTTCGGAGACGCGGTAGGAGGAAGTGGTCAGCATCCGCGCACCGGGAGTGGCCGGCGCCTGCTTCTCCTTCTTCTCGTGATCCGCGCTGGCCTTGGTGCCTTCGGCGGCGTGGCGGCCAAGTGCATCGTCCAGCGCCAGAGCGTAAACGGTGTCGCCGCGTTCTTCTTCACGGTACTGAATCACGTCCTTCCAATCTTTTTTGTAGGCGTCCTCCTGCTCCGGCGACCAGGGAACGCGCGTGGCAAAGTAAATTGTGCGGGAATCGGGCGACCAGGCAAAGGTGTGCACCGATTCCGCCCCGGAAGTAATAGGGAAGGCTTCGCCCCCATTGGGTGAGATGAGGTAGATCTGGGTAACGTGCTTCTTCTCCGCGCCCTTGCCCGGGGAGTTCTGCTCTTGATTTTGCGAAGACACTTCGCGGTCAGAGGCAAAAGCGATCCAGCGGCCGTCAGGCGACCAGCGGGGGTCAAAATCGTGGCCGCTCTCCGTCAACTGAGTCAGCGTGCCGCCGCCCTGGCCATTGTTGCGATACAGCCAGATGTCCTTGCGGAAGATCTGCTGATTCCAGTCGGCGCGCTGTGTGCCGATTAGCACGGTGCGGCCATCGGGCGAAAGTTTCACCGCGGTGATGTCCACAGAATTGAAGAAATCGTCCAAGGTGAGGGGCGGCTTTTGCGCCCTCGCGGTGGCCAGCAGGAATGTCAAGGATAGAACGAGGGCAAGGAGGCGGTTTTTGCTGATCATGTTGAGGGTCCCCGGAAGGGAAGTAGGTATATACACCTCCAGCGCGCCCCTACGCAACGTGGCGGAGGCGGAGACGTGCACAATCCTGAAGTGCATGCGTCACAGGCGCAGGTGACGTCAATTACGGAAAAGCGCGGCCAGCGCCACTAGCCTATACTCGGGCCGGTGAATTGACGATGCGCCGTACTGTAGCCCTCGCCGCTCGCCGGACCGGGAGGAAGAGAATGTCGCACAGCAAGAAATTCGCAATTCTGATCCTGACTGTTATGGTGTGCCTTGGCGCTGCAGCGCAGAAGATCAAGAAGGTTCCGGCGCAATATACCTCGCCCGCGTCGGGCAAGGACATGTACATGAACCAGTGCGCGGCTTGCCACGGGGCTGACGCCAAAGGCAACGGCCCGGCCGCGTCTGCCCTGAAGACGCCGCCAAACGACCTGACCGTGCTGGCGAAAAACAACCAGGGCAAGTTTCCCGCCAACCACGTGTACAGCTCCATCGTGGGCGACCTGAACGTGCCGGCGCATGGCAGCGCAGAAATGCCCATGTGGGGCAATGTGTACAGGTCCATGAGCAAGGGCCACGAGGCGGAAGTGCAGCAGCGCATCAGCAACCTGACCGAGTACATCAAGTCGCTGCAGGTGCAATAGCAGTCAAAGTTCCTCGCGGCAGGTGCGCCGCCAGTCACAACGCGCCTGCCGCAGAGCGAAGGAATTCCCATTCTGAACCATTCTGCGACGCCGGTCACCACAAACTGTGAGCGACGTCACCGGGAAATCATTTGCCAGCCGGTAGACTCGGCCCTTCACAATATTTTTTGCACGCCTGCGGTCTCCTCTCGCATACTCCGGCCGCGGCCCGCATCGGGAGGTAACAGTGGCCAGCGAATTCCGGGTGGAAAAATCTCAGACGGGATACCGCGTCGCTCTTTATCGCGACGGCAAATACGACGTGACCTTCGTTGAGGGCCTGACACTGGCCGCGGCCAGGAGGCAAGCCCTCTCTTTGACCGCTTTCTGGCGGCGCATCCGCTCGCGCCCCGACGGTTGCGAGGTGCCCCGATTCGAGCAGGCGTCCTGAGCAGGCTGGGTGCCTGTCCTGCCATCCCGCATTGCGGCCGAGTCCCGTATAATGTGGACACTGTGCCCAAGTACTCAATTGTGGTGCCCCTGCATGACGAGCAGGAGAACGTTACAGAGCTCTATGACCGCTTGAAGGCGGTAATGGAAACCACCGGCGACAGCTTCGAGCTGGTGCTGGTGGACGACGGCAGCCGCGATAACACTTTCCCCTTACTGCGGGAAATCGCCGCCGTGGACAGTCGGGTGACGGTGGTCAAGCTGCGGCGGAATTTCGGCCAGACTTCGGCTCTGGCGGCGGGCTTCGACCATTCGCGCGGGCGTTACATCATCGCCATGGATGGCGATCTGCAGCATGATCCCGCAGATATCCCCATGTTTCTGGAGCGCCTGGCTGAAGGCTACGACATTGTGAGCGGCTGGCGTAAGCGCCGCATTGACAACCTGTGGCTGCGGCGCATTCCTTCCCTCTGCGCCAACTGGCTGATGGCCAGGCTGAGCGGTGTCAACATCCACGACTTCGGCACCACTTTCAAGGCCTATCGCCGCGAGGTCCTGGAAGGGGTTCCGCTTTACGGCGAGCTGCACCGGTTTATTCCCGCGCTGGCTTCCTGGCAGGGCGCCTCCATCTGTGAAGTGCCCATCCGCAATGTGAACCGGGAGCACGGCAACTCGCATTACGGCCTGTCGCGCACCTTCCGGGTTTTCTTCGATCTGATCACCATCCGCTTTTTGCTGCGCTACCTGTCGCGGCCGCTGCACTTTTTCGGCAGCCTGGGCATGAGCAGCATCTTGGCCGGGGCGGCGGTTTCCTGCTGGCTGCTGGCGGAAAAATTCCTGCAGGGCAGCCACCTCATGACCGAGCATGGGCCGCTGATGATTTTTGCCGCAGTGCTCATCCTGGCGGGCGTACAGCTGCTGGCCCTGGGCCTGCTGGGCGAAATGCAGGTGCGCCACTTCCACGAGCCCGCTCATCGCGCCCCCTATGCGGTGGAGCGCGTGCTGCGCACACAGAATGAAGAGCATTCCATCCAGGAATAGATGAACTGAAAATTTGACATAAGCGACCGGCAGTGGTTCACGCCGGCAGGGGACAGAGCGGTTGCGGCTGCCGGGCAGACAAATCCCGGTTTGGCAGAGCATCGCATTAGGAGGGATGATTTTTGCCCGGCAGAATACATCGTTTGGCGAGCTTTCAGCATCTTACTGCCGAAAAGTTATGCGCATCGCATTTGCAACCTGCGTTCTCGGTCTCTCCCTTGTGCTGCTGGGATGCGGCAATGGGTACAATTCGAGCCCCGCAAACCTCAGCGGAAACTGGACGGCAAACCTGCAACAGACCAGCGGGGCGGCGGCATTCTCCTTTTCGACCACGCTGACGGAGGTCGGCGGGTCCATCCTCAACGGCTCCAACCTCACTTTTAACCCTGCGACAAACTGTTTCAATTCGCAGACAACCGAGTCGGGCGCCGTGCAGTTTTCCGGCGGTGGGTACGGCTACTATAGCGGCGGCGGCGGAACCACGGCCATGTCGCTGACCATCAAGGGCTTGTCCGCTGCCGGCGCCACCGATACGCTGAACCTGCAGGGCACCGTCAATCCCGATAAGTCGGTCTCTGGAACGTGGACCTTGAACGGAGTCTCCGCCACCTGCTCGGGCTCCGGGGGATTCACGATGACCCGGCACTAACGGGTCAGTTCGCTTGGCGTGCCGAGCCGAAGTGTGCGCGGGTAGATATCAGGTCTGCCCTACCCACCTCACACTCAAAGCCAAAGGCGTTCTTCTGCGGGGGCTTTCCATCTACAATGACTAATTCCCTATGCGCAACAGGCATGTTGGCCGCGGACACGTCAGTCGCCAGCAGAAGAACTACTGTTTTGCTTGTGGCAAAAACAATCCCGAGGGGATGCACCTGAGGTTCTCCTATGATGAGGAGAAGAAAAGATTTATCAGCCGGTTTCGCCTGGGGCGCCGGTATACGGGGCCGCCGGGTCACGCTCATGGCGGGGTAATCGCCACCATCCTGGACGAGGCTATGGGCAAGGTAAACAAGATTCATAACGTGGTCGCCCTGACTTCAGAGATCAGCGTGCAGTACCTCAAGCCGGTCCCCCTGAACAAGCCGCTGCGGGTGGAAGCACGCGGGGTGAGCGTGCGCGGGCGGCGGCACATCAACGCCGCTGAAATCATTAACCAGCATGGCGACGTGCTGGCCCGCAGCCGTGGGACGTTTATAGCCATTGATCCGCACCGCATGTTCGCGAAATTTGTGGAAAGATAAAGCCGGGCTAGCTAACTGGCTGACTGGCGCAACCGCTAAGCAAGAGGCTAGCCAGCTTCTTCCAGAGCCCGAGCCAGGCGCTCTGCCCCGCTGCGCAATTCGGGCACATCTACAGCGGCGAAACCCAGCAGCAGTCCCTTGCTGGTGTGGGCGCGGGAGTAGCGGCTCAGGGGCACAACGTCCACCTTGTGCCTGGCGGCGGCCGCAGCGGCTTGTTTGTCGCTGAGCTTGCCTTTCAGCCAGCTGATGGTTTGCATACCGGCTTCCACGGGCGGAATCTCCAGCAGCCCCGCCAGACGGCTATGCGCCGCCTCCAGGAAGGCGGCCAGGCGCTCGGCGTAGAGCTCGCGCATGCGCCGGATGTGACGTGCAAAGTGGCCTTCGCTGATGAAATCACAGAGGATAGCCTGGTCCATCAGGGGAGGGTGATGAGTACTGGAGGACTCGGCGGCGGCGAAGACGTCCACCATGTCGGGCGGGATCACAAGGTAGCCCAGGCGCAGGGCGGGAAAGAGGACGTCGCTGAAACTGCCGGAAAAGATGACCACGCCGCTGCGATCCAGGCCCTGCATGGCGGGAATG